>JAUYEP010000407.1 GCA_030689765.1 Methylovulum sp. | reverse complement strand
ACTGCAATTCATGTTCTTCAGTCAGACGGGACAGGTTGTCCATGCCCAGTTGTACATTCCGCTCCCAGCCTTTTTCATCGAGCTGGCGCAGGACACTACAAACCCTGGCGTAAGCATACTGCACATAAAACACCGGATTTTCATTCGTCTTTGACGTGGCGAGTTTAAGGTCAAAATCGATATGCTGATCTGACCTGCGCATCACATAAAAGAAACGCGCCGCATCCTTGCCGACCTCATTCCGTAATTGCCGCAACGTGACAAATTGCCCTCCGCGAGTGGTCATTGGCACTTTTACACCATCACGCCAGAGCGTCGCAAATTGCACCAGCAATACGCTTAGCCTTGATTCATCAGCGCCCAAGGCTTTAATCGCCGCCCTGACCCGTGGAATATAGCCGTGATGATCGGCGCCCCAAATATCGATAATCTGGTCAAAACCGCGATCCAGCTTGTTCATATGGTAGGCAATATCAGAAGCGAAATAGGTGTATTGACCGTTTTCACGCACAACTACGCGGTCTTTTTCATCGCCCAACGGGCTGGATGCAAACCAGAGCGCGCCATCCTGTTCATACAGATGCCCCGCTGCACGCAAGCGGCCTAGCGCTTTTTCCACGGAGCCGTCGTCCATTAATTGCCGTTCTGAAAACCATTGCTGGTAATCCACGCCAAATTCATGCAAATCGGCTTTAATGTCGGCCAGGATATTGTTCAGGCCTATCTGGAAAAAATCCCGGTACAACGCAGCGCCCAGCAGGGTTTTTGCACGTGCAATCAACGCATCGATATGATGCTCCTTATCCCCCCCCTGCGGCTCGTCTGCCGGTATGTCTTCCAGCACCAGCGCGGCATACCGGCGGTATTCATTATGGGCTTGCTTGTGTATATCCAGCGCAATTTCGCGTACATAGTCACCGCGATAGCCATTACTTGGAAACACGACCACTTCGCCGCATTCTTCGAGGTATCTGAGCCAGATACTGGTCGCAAGTATGTCCATTTGACGGCCGGCATCATTGACATAATATTCACGATGCACATTAAAGCCAACTGCGGCCAGTAAATTGGCAAGCGCCGAGCCATAAGCCGCACCGCGTCCATGACCGACATGCAAGGGGCCGGTCGGATTGGCTGACACAAATTCGACCTGAACTTTTTTGCCCGCACCTATCTGGCTTAAACCAAATTCCGCCCGTGTACTATGGATCTGTCCGATAATCTGATGCTGCGCAAAAGGATCGACAAAAAAATTAATAAAACCAGGGCCTGCCAACTCGACTTTAATTACCGCCGCATCTTCAGGCAATGCGGCAATCAGCAGTTCTGCCAGTTGCCGTGGCGGCAACTTAGCCGGTTTTGCCAACACCAAGGCGAGGTTGGACGCAAAGTCACCGTGCCCTGCATCCCGGGCACGCTCTATTGCAACCGTTGGCTTGATGTCCTGCCCCAAAATACCGTTTGCTTTAAGTTTTTCAACGGCTTGAAGGATAAGTTCCGCTATCTTTTGTTTCATTGCTGCTCTGTAGTCAGATCATGTAAAGTCGCGCATTATCCATGAAAATCATCCTATTATCCATTCAAAGAACACTGTGGGTGCGATTAATGGCGGTGGTGTTCATCCAATATTGTGCAGGCGTTGGTGGTACGTGGTGCATCCAGCACGCCGGATTAAATTGTCATCAAGCTGAGTTTTTAAGTGTTTGCTTGTTATAATGCCGAGGTTTTGTAACCGTAGCCATTTTGTTCGAGAGATTTCATGATTCAAGGTAGTATCGTAGCGTTAGTGACACCGATGGATGAAAACGGTGCCGTGGATAAGGCCAGTTTGAAAAGGCTGGTTAATTTTCATATTGGGCAAAGTACAGACGCGCTGGTTGCAGTGGGCACAACAGGTGAGTCGGCTACGCTGGACGAGGAGGAACACTGCGAGGTCATTAAGGCGGTTGTTGATTATGCCGCAGGCAAGGTTCCTGTTATTGCCGGTACCGGCGCCAATTCAACGGCTGAAGCAATCAATTTGACGCGCCGCGCCAAAGCGGCAGGCGCCGATGCCTGTTTAATCGTTACCCCTTACTATAATAAGCCGACCCAGCAAGGTTTGTATCTGCATCATCAAGCGATTAACGATGCCGTTGATATTCCACAAATTTTATATAATGTACCGGGACGTACCGCCTGCGATATGTTGCCTGAAACCGTAGGCCGTCTGGCGCAATTAAAAAATATCGTTGGCGTTAAGGAAGCGACCGGTGATCTGTCCAGGGTTAAACAAATCCGTGACTTAACCGGTGCCGATTTCGCGATTTATACCGGTGACGATGCCAGTAGCCGCGAATTTTGTTTGTTAGGCGGTAACGGTACGATTACCGTCACCGGCAATGTGGCGCCGAAGTTGGTTCATGACATGATTAGCGCCGCCATCGCCGGTGATGGCGAAACCGCGCTCGCTATTGATAAAAAATTGATGGCGTTGCATAAGGCTTTATTTATCCAATCGAACCCCATTCCTGTTAAATGGGCCGTAGCGCAAATGGGCTTGATGGGCAAAGGCATACGCTTGCCCTTGACCTGGCTTACCGAAGACTGTTTTGATGCCGTGCGCGATGCCATGCGCCAGGCCGGTGTTATCTGAATCCTATGAAAAAAACCAAGCTGCTTATAACCCTATTTATCACCGCTGCCCTGCCGGCCTGCGGCTATATCAAAAGCCTGTTTCCGGATAAGGAAAAAGACTATCAGTACACCACGGAAATCCCGGCGCTGGTTTTGCCTGCTGATTTGGGCAGACAGGATATTTTAAAGCCCCCTACGGTTCTGGCTGCTCCAATCACGGACACCGCTGCTGAAGCGCCTGCCCCCGCTGCTGCTGAAAACCAACCGGTTGGATCTACGGTAGCCACCACTGCAATCACGAACGGTCAGGCCAGTATTGATACACCTATCGACAGTGCTGACCCATCTGCCGCCCCCGATACCAAAGCCTCAGCGGCAAAGCATGAATTCATTCCTGTTGAGCTGGTTAAAGCCGCTGACGGCAGCAGTCGCTTGCGTCTTGGCGTACCGCTCGAAAAGGCCTGGCGTACCATTGATAAAGCGTTAAGCCGTAAATCCATTGAAGTCACGAGCCGCAACAAGCAGGAAAACACCTTTAATCTCCACTATGACCCCAACGAAAAAAAACTTGAAGATAGCTCATTATGGGACGAAGCACTTTTTATATTCAGCGGCTTTCAGGGGGGGGAAAAAGAGTTTTTTGTTAAGCTAATCGACACTAAGGAACAAACCGATGTTGTTGTTCTCGATAATGCACAGCAACCAGCATCTGATTCTGCCGCGTTAAATTTGCTAAATCTCTTGCAGGAAACCATTAAAGCTGATTTTGCTAAATAGCTATATATCGCGTAGGTCGGGTTAGCGTAGCGTAACCAGACACATCGACGCCGTAAATGTCGGGTTACGCTGCGCTAACCCGACCTACAGACTACAGGCCTATCACTTGCCCCCTATGTTAAAAATCCCAGGAACCACCGCCCTTTCCAGCTTTCGCATTAACGCCCTGCTGGCTCGTCTACAAGCTATAGAACCCGCTATCACGGATATTTCGGCACATTATGTTCACTTTATCGATATTGAAACTGAACTGGATGATTGCCAAACAGACATTTTGAATCGCCTGCTGGCTTATGGCTCTGGAGAGACCGGTTTGAATGGTCAGGGTCAACGTCTGCTGGTTGTGCCCCGTTCCGGCACACAAACATCCTGGTCGAGCAAAGCTACGGAAATCGCCCAACGCTGCGGCCTGTCAGCCATTAAACGTATTGAACGCGGCATAGAATACCGGATTGAAACCCATGTGCCGTTGCCCTCTGCAGTTACCGCATTGCTGTATGACCGCATGACCCAAACGGTTATACAAGGCGATACCCTTCCTGATTTATTCACCCATCAAGAACCTAAACCGTTACAAACCGTAAGCATTATTGAGCAGGGCCGTGAGGCACTGGTACAGGCCAATACTGACTTGGGACTGGCATTATCCGATGATGAAATAGATTATTTAACCGTCGGCTTTCAATTTCTGGCAAGAAACCCCACCGATGTTGAATTGATGATGTTCGCCCAAGCCAACTCGGAACATTGTCGCCATAAAATATTTAACGCCACCTGGACTATCGATGGCATAGCACAAGCCCATTCCTTGTTCGGCATGATCCGCAATACCCGCGACAAAAATCCTGACGGTATTTTATCGGCTTACAATGATAATGCCGCCGTCGTTGAAGGCAGTAAAGCTCAGAGTTTCATTCGCAACCCACACTCTGGTGAGTATGGCTATGTTGAAGAAGAGGTGCATTTATTGATGAAAGTTGAAACGCATAATCATCCTACCGCCATTTCACCCTACCCCGGTGCTGCCACCGGTTCGGGTGGTGAAATTCGTGATGAAGGCGCCACGGGTCGCGGTTCTGCAACGAAGGCCGGATTAACCGGTTTTTCGGTATCGCATTTAAAAATCCCAGGCTTTTTGCAACCTTGGGAAGCCGATAATGGCAAACCTGAGCGCATTGCCTCGGCACTGGATATTATGCTCGAAGGCCCATTAGGTGCGGCCGCATTTAACAACGAATTTGGACGGCCCAATATTGCCGGCTATTTCCGCAGTTTTGAGCAAGCCGTCCCCGGCAGCAACAATGATTTTAGGGGTTACCACAAACCCATCATGATAGCGGGTGGCATGGGCAATATCCGCCCAATGTTAATTGAAAAGCACCCGATTCCAGCGGGTTCGCTAATTATTATCCTTGGTGGCCCTGCGATGTTAATTGGTTTGGGCGGCGGTGCCGCCGCCTCGCAAGCTTCAGGTATTGGCTGTGAAAATCTCGATTTTGCCTCAGTGCAGCGGGAAAATCCGGAAATGGAACGGCGTTGCCAAGAAGTTATTAACCATTGCAATGCCTTGGGTAACGACACACCGATTATTTCTATCCATGATATTGGCGCGGGAGGTCTGTCGAATGCCGTGCCTGAAATTATTCATGATTGTAAACGCGGCGGTCGTTTTGAGCTGCGCCATGTGCCTAATGCCGATTTGGGCATGTCACCCATGCAGATCTGGTGCAACGAAGCGCAAGAGCGTTATGTCGTTGCCATCAAGCCGGAATCATTGCCGCTGTTCAGCGCTTTTTGTGAGCGCGAACATTGTTTATATGCGGTTATTGGCGAGGCTACCGAAGCTGAACATTTATTGCTCAATGACGCTTTGCTAGGCGACAAACCGGTTAATATTCCGATGTCAGTGTTATTTGGCAAGCCGCCCAAAATGCACCGTAATGTTGAGCATATCCAACCCAAAACCCACGCGCCTGATTTCAGCGGCATCACTATTGAGGATGCCGTCAAACGGGTGTTGTCATTTCCAGCCGTTGCTGACAAAAGCTTTCTAATCCATATCGGCGACCGTTCCGTTACCGGCTTGGTCGCCCGCGATCAAATGGTTGGCCCTTGGCAAGTTGCCGTTGCTGATGTTGCCGTTACCGCCGCTGGATTTTACGCGCATACCGGCGAAGCTATGGCAATAGGCGAACGCACACCTATTGCACTCATTAACGCACCCGCATCCGGTCGTATCGCCGTCGCAGAAGCCATCACTAATCTGGCGGCGGCGCGAATTGATTCACTGCAAAAAATTAAACTGTCCGCTAACTGGATGGCGGCGGCAGGTTTTCTGGGTGAAGACGCAGTGCTATTTGATACCGTCAAAGCGGTAGGTATGGAGCTGTGTCCGGCACTGGGCATTGCAATACCAGTCGGTAAAGACTCGTTATCGATGACAACCGTATGGCAAGATAACGCTAACCAAAAAACCATGACGGCCCCGTTATCGCTAATTGTCACCGCATTCGCACCTGTGCTTGACATTGCCAAAACCCTGACGCCACAGTTGCGGCCTATTGAAAATAGCGTATTACTGTTAATTGATTTAGGCGGCGGCAAAAACCGCTTGGGCGGTTCTGTGTTGGCACAGGTCTATGGGCAACTGGGTAATGATTGCCCTGATCTGGATGACCCTGCGTTGTTAAAAGCTTTTTTTGAAAGCATCCAAAACCTGAATCATCATGGGCAGATACTCGCCTATCATGACCGTTCCGATGGCGGCTTGTTGGCAACGGTTGCAGAAATGCTGTTTGCCGGTCGATTGGGCGTTGCGTTAACACTGGATAGTTTGGGCAATGATGCGCTAGCGACACTGTTCAATGAAGAATTAGGGGCGGTACTGCAAGTGCGTAGCGAAGATTGCGATGCCATCATGACCTTATTAACGCACGCCGGTTTAGTTGATTGTGTGCATAAAATAGGTCATTTGCTTAACGATCAGCAACTCACCGTGAGCTATGCTGGCGATGTTATCTATTCGGCAAGTCGCGCTCAACTGCAAACCAACTGGTCTGAAGTCAGTTACCGTATGCAAGCGTTACGCGATAACCCAGATTGCGCCTTACAACAGTTTGAACGTATTAACGACAATAACGACCCTGGCCTGCAGGTTGCGTTAAGCTTTGATGTCAATGACGATATAACCGCCTGTTTTGCTTTGGCAGCTCGCCCTAAAGTCGCCATTTTGCGCGAGCAGGGCGTTAATGGTCATGTCGAAATGGCGGTCGCCTTTGATCGTGCCGGATTTACCAGCATTGACGTGCATATCAGCGACATTATTCAGGGGCGTGTAAGCCTTAATGAATTTGTCGGTCTAGTGGCTTGCGGCGGCTTCTCATTCGGCGATGTGTTGGGTGCAGGCGGCGGCTGGGCAAAATCCATTCTATTTAATTCTCGTGCCAGAGATGAATTCGTGGCCTTTTTTAATCGCCCCGAGACTTTCAGCCTTGGGGTGTGTAACGGCTGCCAGATGTTGTCAGCACTAAAAAGTATTATTCCTGGTGCTGAACATTGGCCTCGCTTTATGCGCAATACCTCTGAGCAATTTGAAGCCCGCGTCGTGATGGTTGAAGTGCAAGCTTCACCATCGATTTTCTTCAAGGACATGGCAGGTTCAAAACTACCGGTTGTCGTCGCCCATGGCGAAGGACGGGCAGATTTTTCTTTAAATCCACAGGCTGCGTTCGATCCACAAATCGCCGTTGACGCACAAACCGTGTCGTTATGTTATGTCGATAATTACGGCATCAAAACCACCGCATTTCCGGCTAATCCCAACGGTTCGCCATTTGGCATTACCGGCTTAACGACTACAGATGGTCGCGTTACCATCATGATGCCACATCCTGAGCGCTGTTTTAGAACACTGCAAAACTCATGGCATCCTGATGGCTGGAGTGAATATGGCGCGTGGATGCGCCTATTTAGAAATGCGCGGCTTTGGGCAAATTGAGTCGGCGGAGGTGTCGGTGATGAAATGTACACTGTTTGGTATATCGACTATACTCAGGGCGTGTAAACCGTGAGCTGAATACTTTTTACCATCGGACTACGAATGAATTCACTGACTTATCGAAGAATTGTCAAGGGACTGACAGCTACCGGCATTTTTATAGTCATCATCATGCCCGGCGAGGTATTGGAATTATTACTGGAACTGCTTCATCTCCTATGGGAATTATTTGTTGAATTTCTTGATATTTCATTCGAATGGGTAGAGTCCATGCTCGACCATATCGTCGAGCATATTTTCGAAACAGGGTTGCACGACACTCAGATTATCGTTTTTTACATCCTCGTATCCATTGGTTTTCTTATACTCTATCGCCTGTATCGGATCACACCAAAAATCTATCATCGATTGCAAGAAAATTTGCTTGCCACTTGGATATGGCATAAAACCCGCACCTGCCTTTATTGGCAAAATCTGACGCTAATCAATAAAATCAAGTTCGTTGCCATGTCGCTAGGCATAGTCTATGTGCTTATCTTCTTCTCTATCTGAACTATCAAGGCACCAAAATAGTGTTTTGTGGTGATGTGCTGCTATCGGTTTCAGGATAATCCAGCGTGTAATGCAGCCCCCTGCTTTCTTTGCGTTGCTGGGCGCAGCGTATGATCAGTTCCGCAACAATAACCAAATTGCGTAATTCCAGCAAATCGCTGGTCACACGGAAGTTGCTATAATATTCGGTGATTTCGCTTTTTAGCAATGCTACGCGACTCATCGCGCGATGCAGGCGTTTATCGGTTCTGACGATACCCACATAGTCCCACATAAAGTGCCGCAACTCATCCCAGTTATGGGAAACCACGACTTCCTCATCAGAGTCACTGACCTGCGAATCATCCCACTCTGGAACACTGGTCGGCATTGCAATCATTTTAATTTTCTGCAAAATATCAATACTGGCACGCTCGGCAAAGACCAGGCATTCCAGTAATGAATTGCTGGCCATACGGTTAGCGCCATGCAATCCGGTGCTTGCCACTTCGCCTATTGCATAAAGATTGGCAATATCGGTGCGGGCGTAGCTATCCGTCAACACGCCGCCGCAGGTGTAATGGGCGGAGGGTACAACAGGAATAGGTTGTTTGGTAATATCAATGCCAAATTTCAGGCACTTCCTATGAATCGTAGGAAAGTGTTCAAGAATGAACGCTTCCGGCTTGTGGCTGATGTCGAGATAAACACAATCTATGCCACGTTTTTTGATTTCGTGATCTATTGCCCGCGCGACAATATCACGCGGCGCCAGCTGGGCACGCGGATCAAACGCTTGCATAATCGGCGAACCGTCCGGCAGAATTTATTTGCCGCCGTCGCCTCGTACCGCTTCACTGATTAAATAAGACGGCGCATTCGGATGATAAAGGCAAGTGGGATGAAACTGCATGAACTCCATGTTACTGACC
>JAUYEP010000117.1 GCA_030689765.1 Methylovulum sp. | reverse complement strand
GCGAAGGACGGTCGTTTCCGGCGCTTGTGCCCCCCATTGCGCCGGAAACGCCAGTTTTCGCTTGCGCTCAAACAGGCTTATTCCGGCCTACAGATCTACCGTTGTTGCTGTAATCAACCTGATATGAAACCGCTGTAAGTCCGAAGAAGTGCTTGCCTATGAGCTGGGTTATCGTTACCAACTCTCCAAGGTCACTGCGGATTTGACAGTATTTTATAATGGCTACAATGGCTTGCCGCTAATCTCAACGGGTTCGCCCAGTGTTGATGTGTCTGAAGCGGGTTTGCCTTATATTTTGCTTCCAGCTGGGTTGAGCAATGGCGTTAAAGGTTACACTTACGGCACTGAATTATCGGGCGCTTGGCAAGCGACCAATTATTGCAAATTTAATTTAAGCTATAGTTATCTGGATGCATTATTTAAACGGCCAGACGGTAGCCTGCATCCCTTTAGCGATGACATCCCGCACCATCAGCTCAGTTTACGTTCATCTTTCGATATTCTGAATAATGTGCAGTTTGATGCGTGGCTTCGGTATGTGGATGAGTTAGCCGCTGTCAACGGCAAGCCGGTAGAGGGTTACACCAGCCTTAACCTGCGCCTGGCGTATAAGCCGCTGCCAGGTCTGGAGTTGTCGGTGGTGGGTAATAATTTGCTTGAACAGCATGTTGAATTCAATAACGACCCTTTATCGGGTGGCGATTCCAGTATCATCGGCCGGCATTTTTATCTGAATGCCAGGCTGGACTTTTAATTCCATAAGGCGGCTTTAGCCTGCACACCCGATGAAATCTATAAAACGGCTACTGGCGGCGGGGCAAAGATTGTGGGTAAATTTAAGGGTACGGGTGAGAGATCAGATCCTGTACAGCAAAACTGGGACAGCGCCATTCAGCTGGAGTGTGAACAGAGCCCTATCTTAATCAGGGTATTATTTGTCTGGACAATGGGGTCCGCTTTATTATTCAGTAGGGCTTGAAAAGACAACATGAAAACTCATTATCGAGGATGGACAATATGATGAAACAATTATTTTTAGCCAGTGTTTTTGGAATACTCATTAATTCCCCGACTGTGCAAGCAGATCTGGCAAGTGCTTTTGATTCAGATCAAGAGGGATGGCGATTTGCAAATGACGTATATCCCCTTGTATGGAAAAGTGAAGGCGGAAATCCAGGTGGATTTATAGAAGGCGAAGATATAGGTGATGGCAGAACTTGGTATTTTGTATCTCCAGAGTCTTGGAAAGGGGATTGGAGCAAGTATAAAAAATTAAGTTTTGACCTTAAACAAGTGGGTAATGGCAGCGGATTCGACAGCGATGACTTGATCATTGTCGGTAATAATGGGCAAAGCTTATTTTGGAAAGGTGAGCGTGAACCGGCAGAAAATTGGACTTCTTATTCAATTTCACTTGATCCGAGCACCTTTAAGGCCACTCGGGCAAAATATAATTCAATTATAAAAAATATTGATAAGATCATGATTCGAGGCGAGTTTATTTCAGGAAATGATATTGGGGGATTAGACAATGTAGGCGTCTCTGAAACGCCAGAAGCAGTTCATGGCTCAACGCTTGGGTTGGGGCGTTATAATGTGGTCTGCCAAAACACTAAAACTCATCAGGCAGTAAAGCTTGCTGGAAACGTCAAATTGGATTGGGACTGTGAAGCTATGGGGCTTATTGTCAATGATGGTGATCCGGTATCAATCACCATAAAAGGCAATGCTGCAAAATAAACAGGATTAAACGTCAGTTGGATAAGTGCCTGGCGGCTGTTAATGGCACGCCAGTGCTTACCAGCCAAAGTAACGGACGGTTAAGATTAGAAACACCTTGCCACAACTGATAAAGGCTAAAAAAATGAGTTATAAGACCAGTTTAATAAAAATGGCAATAAAATGGACACCCAATATGATTATTTTATGGGTGGCAAATATAGTGCTTAAGGGCATTGCAGAATTGACAGATTTTAGTTTTGACCTTGATGCGCGGAAAGCATACGTTCAAACAAAGCTCTACGGTGAAACAGAAACGATTGAAGTTTGGCTGGAAGATTTCGCCGTTACCAGCGAGGGTGGATCTTACAAATTAATCATTCATCAAGCACAGTCGAACCGGCCCTGGTTGAATAATTTGCTGTCCCGTATCGCAGGAAAATCTTGGGAAATTCCTGTGATACCTCAATTGGCATCTCAAATGGAGCTTTTCTACGAGGTGTTCAAAGTCGAAAGCCCACAACAGGAAGAGTGTGATAGAGGTTGCCCTGATTAATCAGGGCAAACCCGCAAGTGTAACGGCTCACCGCATCTTAGACACTAACGGCCCCTTGAGGGAGGTTCAGTTCCCTAAATTTAGCATGTTCTCTAGCCTTCTGGCAAAATAAGACAATAACCAATTGAAAAACAAAGAATAATAACCAGGCTCTGCATGGGGCGATATGTTGTCCGGCTTTATTAGCTTTCTGCATTCCACAGGACACCTCGAACAAACCCGCGTCAAACCGACCGCCTTTAACCGTCAGCGGCCAAGCTTTCTTCAAAGTACGTAAGCACTTCTTGCATAGCATCTTTGCGCTGCCCAATCAGCGCTTGATGGGGCAAGAGACCGCTCATCTGGGAACGCCGCACGGGTACGGGTTATTCATTAGCAAGCAGTGCGGCCAGCTTCGCCACTAAGAATTACAAAGCAAGTGCGTGCCCTGGCCCGGTTAGCGTCGGTGATTTCAATGATGGCAAACCCGATTTGGCGGTGGCCAATTGGAACAGGGGTACCATTTCGCTGTTATTGCTACCTATGGGCTGGGGGCGGGATAAGAAATTCAATCGCCATAACTGACGTGCCTTCACCGATAAATATAAGAGAGGAATAACAATGGCAGTAGGACAATGTGATTTTCCACAGATGCACAAGATACCCGGCATTAGCTTAGGGACAGCCTGTGCAGGCATCAAACAAAAAATCAAAGACGATATTCTGGTGATAGCGATGGATGCGCAGGCCAGCTGTGCGGCGGTATTCACCCAGAATGCGTTTTGTGCAGCACCCGTGCGGGTGGCAAAAGCCAATCTGGCGCATGCGCCGCGTTGGTTGCTGGTTAATTCGGGTAATGCCAACGCGGGAACCGGCGGGCAAGGCATGCAGGATGCGCTGCAAACTTGTGCCGATCTTGCTGAAATCGTTGGCGGCGGCGCTAATCAGGTATTGCCTTTTTCCACCGGTGTCATCGGGCAACCGCTACCGGCGGATAAGATCAAAGCGGCTTTACCGGCAGCAATCAACGCGCTGGGCCCTACAAACTGGGATAAAGCGGCGCGGGCCATCATGACAACGGATACTTTTCCTAAAGGTGTTTCCAAAATTATCCTACTGGATGGGTTACCCGTTACGATTAGTGGCATTTCTAAGGGCGCGGGCATGATACAGCCGAATATGGCGACGATGCTGGCTTTTATTGCGACCGATGCAAAAATCAATCCGGCTTTATTACAGGAATGTCTGGTAGCCGCCGTTGAACAATCGTTCAACCGCATCACCGTCGATGGCGATACCTCAACCAATGACGCGTGTGTGTTGATGGCGAGCGGCACTTCAGAAGCAGCAGAAATCCAGGCGGGCACTGGACAATACCGGCTGTTTGCCGATGCCGTCATGCAGGTATGCAAGCAATTGGCGGAATGGATAATCCGCGATGGCGAAGGCGCGACAAAATTGGTGCGTATCGTCGTTGCTGAAGCGTGCAACGGTGCAGAAGCTGTGCAGGTGGGTAAAACCATCGCCCATTCGCCGTTGGTTAAAACCGCTTTTTTTGCCAGCGACCCGAACTGGGGGCGGATTCTTGCCGCTGTTGGACGCGCGGGTGTGGAAAACATGGTGCTGGAAGACGTGCAAATTTATCTGGATGAGGTCTGTATTGTCAGAAATGGCGGCAGGGATTCCCTTTACACGGAAGCAGCGGGTCAGCGTGTCATGGACAGGGAGGAGATTACGGTAACCGTTAAACTGGGGCGCGGCAACGCCGTTGAGGAAGTCTTGACCTGTGATTTTTCTTATGATTATGTGAAGATTAATGCGGAATACCGGACTTGATGGCTTACTGCAACCGTTTCAGCGCAAACAACGCGATGACTGATACGGTTACGCTGGGGATGAACGCCATTAAGGGTGGGCTAAGGTCATAAATCAGGCCGATATGGCTGGTGGTGATGTCGATGACATTGAAGCCCATGCCTATCACTACGCCAATCAAAACTCTTGCGCCCGCGCTGACACCGCGTTTAATGCCGACGACAAACGGGGTGGATACCAGCAACATGACGAAAATCACCAGCGGATTGACAATACGCCCCCAGAAAGCGGCTTCAAATAGATGCGATTTTTGGTGGTTTTCCTTCAAGAAACTGATGTAGGTTGCCAAGTCATAAAGCGACAGGTTATCGGGGATGACGACAACAATCTTTAATAAATCCGGGGCAATCGAGGAATTCCAGAGTTGTTCTGTTGCGGTGTTGGCCTGCATCTGCTGCGTTGAAACAGTTGAACGCTGTATATTTTGTAATCGCCATTGCTGCTTGCCTAAAAAAATCGCCTGATCGGCATGCAGTGAATGCTGCAAATGTTGCCGGTCATCAACGTCATGCTTATCAATCTCGTAGATGCTGATGTCCGCAAGATTGCCGTTGTCTTCCATTTTTCTAACGTTAATGAATTGCTTGCCTTCACGTAACCACAGGCCATATTTGGTGCGCATAACCACGGGTTTATGCTGCGCCGTTGCCCTGATGAGCTGGGCTTTGGCTTCGGTTAGCGGTGCGATAAATTCACCGACGAGCACAGCCATCGTCGCCAAAATAACCCCCGCTGTCATTACCGCTTTAATAATGCCGAAAATCGATAAGCCTGCCGCACGCATGGCAATCAGTTCGTGATGGTTGCCCATTGCGCCTAGCGTAATTAAGCTGCCCAGCAGCGCAGAGGCAGGCATCAGTTCATAAAAAACCGTCGGTGATGTCAGCGCCAGGAAATAAAAAACTTCGGTCAAGCCATAATCGCCCTTGCCAATATCATCGAGTTCATCACTCAGCGTGAACAAATTGAATAAGGTCAGCAACAACAGCATGGCAACCAGCGAACCTTTTAACACGTCTTTGGTGATATAAGCCGTCAATACTTTCATAGCGCTACTTTTTCCCTGATTTTTATTAGCAGCCATTGCCATCCGTACCATTTGGCGAGAAATGCCGCACCTATTACGGTTAAGAAAATAGTGCAGCCGACACTGCCTAGCCACGCCGGAACCGACGCATTTATAACCCAGATATGGGTTAGCCGGATGAGATTGCCGTAACTGAAATAAATTAAAAACCCCATGAATATATTGCCGTAAACACCGTCGCGCGGGTGTTGTTGCGCTAACGGCACACCAATAAAACTTAATAACAATACGCCAACCGGAATTGAAAAACGCCGCTGTAATTCGGCAATGTCGGCTGTTTTTTGCGAACCCCACAATGTTTTTGTGGCGACAGCGGGCTGGTTCAGGTTGACGATGGTGTCCCGCCCTTCCATCCTTACGGCATATTCATCGAAATTTTCTATCACATAATCCAATTGCCCAGGCTGCCCTTGTACGCGCTCGCCTTGCTCGAAAACAATATAGACGCCGTCAGGCAACTCCTCTAAACGCGCTGATTTTGCATTGATAACCGCAAGTTTGCCTTGTTGCCGGCTTTGCACAAAAATCTGGTGCATTTTTTTATCGTCCGTGATTTTTTCGACATAAAAAACCAGGTCGCCCTGGCTGTATTCACTAAATTTTCCGGCGGCTATGCCCCTAAGGTCAGATGATTCCTCGCCTTGGTGCATAATGCGCGTGATGCTGGCTTCTGCCCAGGGGCCCACGTAAAGGGACAAACCGGCAGTGATGACGCTCAATGGCAAAACCATCAGAAATACGGCGCGGTACAGCATACCCGCACCACCGCCCGCCGAGGCTATGGCGGACATCTCTTGGTCGCGGTACATTCTGCCGATCACCATCAATACGGCCATAAACAGCGCGGCAGGCAGCAGCGTGACGCTGAAGATAATGGTTTTTAACGCCAAAAGGCTGAGTAATGTTTCACTGGAAACACGGCCTTCTATCGCCTTGTCAAGCACTCTGACGAATTCCCTGCTGACAATAATGACGACAATCACAGACCAGACCGACAATAACGTTTTGACTAAGTCCTGAACTATCATCCTATCCAGGATGCTGATTGGCAACGAAAGTCTCTTAGGGTATTTTTGGCGCTCTTTCTCCAAACCGGTCTCCTCAAGCAAAGTTAATGAAGTGTTGTATAATTTAAACCGAACGGGCAAGCGAATATTCGTTAGCCTCTCTAGGCAACTTTACCCACTAGACGATAAATGTATGGACTATTCTATAGAAACCGCGCCATTAGAAAAACTGCAATGTGATTGCATGATTGTCGGCGTTTACCAGGATCAGCAACTCAGCGCATCTGCGGCTCGCCTCAACAATAGCACGCAAGGGTTGATCGGCAAAGTGCTTAACCGTGGCGACATCAGCGGAAAAAATGGCGAAACCGTGCTGTTGAACACCATTCCAGACAGCGTTATCGGACGCATTTTGCTGGTGGGTCTGGGTGAAAACAAGGCGTTAACCGGCAAAGCTTACATTAAGGCGCTCGCGTCTGCCGTCAACAGCCTGAAAAAACCGCAGATAAAATTTGTTGTTTGTTGTCTCTCGGAGATTGCTGTCGAAGGTTGCGGTCAGCAGTGGAAATCCCGGCAAATTGTCGAAATATTCAGCGATGCGGCGTACCAATATACGCACACCAAATCGGACAAGGGGACTGAAAGCCAACTGGAAAAAATCGGGATAACTGCCCCCGAAACTGAATTGGTTTCAGCGCAGATTGGCTTGGATCAAGGCAAGGCAATTGCCGGAGGCATCAGCTTTACGAAACTGCTTGCCGATTTGCCCGCCAACATCTGCACACCGACTTACTTGGCCAAGCAGGCGCTCGGGCTGGGTGAAAAATTTGCTAAATTGTCGATAAGCATCCTTGAAGAATCCGATATGGAAACGCTGGGCATGGGGGCTTTGTTGTCGGTTTCGCGCGGCAGCCGTCAACCTGCCAAATTGATTGCGATGGATTACCAGGGGGGCGAAAAAAACAGCAAGCCGATCGTGTTGATCGGTAAGGGGCTGACTTTTGATGCGGGCGGGATTTCATTAAAACCAGGTCTAGGCATGGATGAAATGAAATACGACATGTGCGGTGGCGCTGCTGTGCTGGGCACACTGCAGGCGGCCGCGCAAATGAACTTGCCGTTGAACATCATCGGCCTGATTCCGTCATCGGAAAATCTGCCCGACGGCGATGCCAACAGACCGGGCGATATACTCACCAGTATGTCCGGTAAAACCATCGAAGTGTTAAACACCGATGCCGAAGGTCGGTTACTCTTGTGCGATACGTTGACCTACTCAGAGCGTTACAACCCTGATGTGGTCATTGATCTGGCGACCTTGACAGGCGCGTGTCTGGTCGCATTAGGCCGGATCCCCAGCGGTTTGCTGGGTAATGACGATGAGTTGTGTGACGATCTGTTAGCCGCCAGCGAAACTGCCAATGATAGCCTCTGGCGTTTGCCGCTGTGGGAAGAATACCAGGAACTGTTAAAATCCAATTTCGCCGACATGGCGAATATCGGCGGCAAAGATGCCGGCACGATAACCGCCGCCTGTTTCCTCTCCCGTTTTGCCGAGAACCTCCGCTGGGCGCATCTGGACATTGCCGGAACCGCTTGGCGTACCGGGCTAACCAAAGGCGCGACAGGCCGCCCGGTCGCGTTATTATGCCAATACCTGATTAACCGTGCGGCGTCCCAGGCTTGATTCATATTACAAGGCATGACCACAGTTAGCTTTTACCTGTTGCCATCCGACGCTGCGCAGCAACGCCATCAGTTCGCATGTAAATTGATAGAGAAATCCTACCGTAGCGGGTGTTTTTGCTATGTGTTGACTGATACGGCAGAACAAAGCCGGTTCATCGACGACCTGCTCTGGACCTTCAGGGCAGGTAGTTTTGTCCCGCATCAGTTGTACACTGGCGAGTTGCCCGCTATTGAAACGGTGATTTTAATAGGCTCACGCAATCCGCCTGGGCACTGGCAAAAAAACGTGATTAACCTGTCTTCGCAATGCCCTGAAAATTTCCAGCAAGCCGAGCGCATTCTGGAAATACTTGATGACAGCGAAGACACTAAAGCCGCCGGTCGGCAACGTTATCGCCAATATAAAGAGGCTGGGATTGCGGTGGCTACGCATAAAATCAACCCAGGCATTGGCGACGATAATTAAATCAAGAAAGGCGCAAACTTTAGGGTAATGGCTAGCCTATTGCCTAACCCTGTTAAATAAACCACCTTACAAAAATAACGTATTTATGGAAAAAACCTACTCCCCCCATTCAATCGAACAACGCTGGTATCAAACCTGGGAAGAAAACGGCTATTTTATCGCCAGGGATGGTGTGTATGCCGGAAACCTGCCGGGAGCAGGTTCGGCGATCGCCAGGGATGGTGTGTATGCCGGAAACCTGCCGGGAGCAAATTCGGCGGCTGCCAGCGCTGGTGGCAGCGAATCTTACTGCATCATGATTCCGCCGCCCAATGTGACGGGTAGCCTGCACATGGGCCATGCGTTCCAGGACACCATCATGGACGCGTTGATCCGTTATCACCGCATGAAAGGTTACAACACCTTATGGCAAGCCGGAACCGATCACGCAGGTATCGCCACGCAAATGGTCGTGGAACGTTTGTGCAACGCGGAAGGCAAAACCCGCCATGATTACGGCCGCGAAAAGTTCATTGAAAAAGTCTGGCAGTGGAAAGAAGAATCAGGTGGCATGATAACCCGCCAGTTGCGCCGCATGGGGTCTTCCCTTGATTGGTCACGCGAACGCTTCACGATGGATGAGGGCATGTCTGATGCCGTGCAGGATGTGTTTATCCGTTTGTATGAGGAGGGCTTGATTTATCGCGGCAAGCGCCTGGTCAATTGGGATCCGGTTTTACATACTGCCGTTTCTGACCTGGAAGTCTTGTCCGAAGAGGAAAGCGGTTTTATGTGGCATTTACGTTATCCACTGTCGAATGGCCTAGGACACTTGATCGTCGCGACGACACGCCCTGAAACGATGCTCGGCGACGCCGCCGTGGCAATCCATCCGAATGACGGGCGTTATAAACATTTGCTCGGTGAATTTGTTGACTTGCCACTGACTGGTCGTCGTATTCCGATTATTGCCGATGATTATGTCGATCCTGAGTTCGGTACAGGGTGTGTAAAAATTACCCCGGCGCATGATTTTAATGATTATGACGTTTGGACGCGCCATCGCCATACCTCAGTGATGCAGGATTTACCGCATGGCGGTTTGATGAATATTTTTACTGTGGATGCCAGTGTCGGTGCAGATGGGCTGATTCCGGCGCAGTATCAAGGCTTAGACCGTTTTGCCGCGCGTAAGCAAATAGTCGCCGATCTGGAAGCCCAAGGTTTATTGGAAAAAATCGCCGGCCATAAACTGATGGTGCCGCGCGGCGACCGTACCGGCGCAGTGATTGAACCGTTATTGACGGACCAGTGGTATGTCAAAATCGCACCGCTGGCAGAACCTGCCATTGCAGCGGTCGAGAATGGCGACATTAAGTTTGTCCCCGACAACTGGAAAAACACCTATTTTGAATGGATGCGCAATATCCAGGATTGGTGCATTTCGCGGCAAATCTGGTGGGGGCACCGGATTCCGGCCTGGTATGACGATAAGGGCAATATCTATGTCGGGCGTACGGAACAGCTCATCCGCGAACAACATCATTTGCCGCAGGATTACCCATTAAGACAAGATGAAGACGTGCTGGACACCTGGTTTTCGTCGGCACTCTGGCCGTTTTCAACCTTGGGCTGGCCTGAGCAAACGCCGGAACTGGCGAAACATTACCCGACTAGCGTATTGGTGACGGGTTTTGACATTATTTTCTTCTGGGTGGCCCGGATGATTATGATGGGTTTGAAATTCCAGGGTGAAGTGCCGTTTAAGGAAGTTTATATCCACGGCCTGGTGCGTGATTCCGAAGGCCAGAAAATGTCCAAGTCCAAGGGCAATATTATCGATCCACTGGACATTATTGACGGTATCGGGCTGGAAGCGCTGGTTGCCAAGCGTACCTCCGGCATGATGCAGCCGCATCTGGCAAAAAAAATAGAGCAGGCTACCCGCAAGGAATTTCCTGACGGTATCCAGTCTTACGGCACAGATGCGCTGCGCTTTACCTTTGCCTCGCTGGCTTCAACAGGCCGCGACATCCGTTTTGACCTGACGCGCACCGAGGGCTACCGCAATTTCTGCAATAAATTGTGGAACGCGGCGCGTTTTGTATTGATGAATACCGAAGAAGGCCAGGACAACGGTTTATCCGATATGCCCTGCAAGTACACACAAGCGGACCGTTGGATTACTGCCAGATTGCATCAGGTCACGGAAACCACTTGTAACGCCATCGATATTTACCGTTTTGATTTGGCGGCACAGGCCATTTATGACTTTACCTGGAATGAGTATTGCGACTGGTATCTGGAACTGGCAAAAGTGTCTTTGCAATCTAATATCGCCAAGGATGGTGTGTATGCCGGAAACCTGCCGGGAGCAGGTTCGGCGATCGCCAAGGATGGTGTGTATGCCGCAAGCCCGTCGGGAGCGGATGAAGCCCTGCAACGTGGCACACGCAAAACCTTATTAACGGTTTTGGAAACAGTATTGCGCTTGGCGCATCCGATTATGCCTTTTATCACCGAAGAAATTTGGCAACGGGTTGCGCCGTTGTTGGGCATTACGGGAGGCACCATCATGTTGCAAGCCTATCCCGTTGCCGATAAAGCGGCCTACGACACCGATGCAATTGCGCAAATCAACTGGGTGATGAATGTCATTCTGGGGGTACGCCGTATTCGTGGGGAAATGAATATCGCACCAGGTAAGCCTTTGCCGGTGTTACTGCAAAAGGGGTGCGAAGCTGACCGGCAGAACGTGGCCAATAATTTGGTTTATCTGCAATCTGTGGGGCGTTTGGCGTCCATCAACTGGTTAAATGCTGATGATGTCGCGCCTGAGTCGGCGATGGCGCTGGTCGGTGACATGGCCATTTTGATCCCAATGGCCGGGCTCATCGATAAAGCGGCGGAACTGGCGCGGCTAGAAAAAGAGATACAAAAAATCAACAATGAGTTGCCCAGAGTTGAAGGCAAGTTAAGCAATCCGGCCTTTGTCGATAAAGCACCCGCCGAGGTTATAGGGAAAGAAAAATCCAGGCTGGCTGACTTGCGTTCAATGCTTAATAATCTTGAGCAACAACAGGCCAAAATCAGGGCGTTATAAACTATACTTTGAACACCCAAGATTTACTTTTTTTAGGTCTTGTACAGACGTTGCATTGCAACGTCTGTACGCCCGTGTGTTTGAGGCACACTAAACATGAAGACGCTGTAACAGGAATAGGGAAGGCTTATTGTTTTGCTTTCTTTTATCCGGTCTATCTTGTTAATCTTGTCCAAAAATATTGGCGTGGGTATGTTAGCTTTTGCCCCTTTAGCTTAAAAATCAGCTGGACAGTATGTTCATTTAATCTATATTTCACTAACATAACGGGCACATACACATTATATGGCTTCGATACCCACTGATTTTCAAGCTAGCGGTCTTATAAAACTACTGATTCAGGAAAGTTTCCTGAACGTAGCTGATGCCCAAGTTTATGTTAAGGAAGCCAAGCAAAACAAGGTCCCGTTAATCAGTTATCTGGTCAGTAACAAGTTGATTGATAGCAAGGCGCTTGCATCAAAAGCGTCAGTTGAATTTGGTTTCCCTTTCTTTGATCTGGATGCAATCGATTGCCGTACCCTTCCCATATCCCTCATCAATGAAAAGCTGATACGCAAGCATCATGTCCTGCCGCTTTTTACACGCGGAAAAACCTTGTTTATCGCAGTATCTGATCCCACCAACCATCAGGCTGTCGAAGACATCAAGTTTCAAAGCCTGCTTCGCCCTGAAATTATCCTGGTCGAAGAGGGCAAGCTGGGTAAGGCTATTGAGGTGGCGCTAGAAGCTAATGACACTTCAATGATCGATTTGCTGGATTCAGATCTGGATAATCTGAATGTTGAGGGCGCGGGTGACGAGGATGCCGTCGATATTAAGCCTGAATCTGATGAGGCGCCTATTGTCCGGTTTGTTAATAAAATATTGCTGGATGCCATCAAAAAAGGCGTATCCGATATACACATGGAGCCTTATGAAAAAATCTTCCGTATCCGTTACAGAGGCGACGGTATGCTTTATGTTGTTGCAACGCCGCCGTCCAATGTATCGACAAGGATTATCTCCAGGGTTAAGGTGATGTCCCGCATGGATATAGCCGAGCGAAGGGTGCCCCAGGATGGGCGTATTAAAATGATTTTATCCAAAAATCGCGCCATCGATTTTCGTGTCAACACCTGTCCTACCTTGTTCGGCGAAAAAGTCGTGTTGCGGATTTTGGATCCCACCTCCGCCCAACTCGGCATTGAAAAACTGGGGTTTGAGCCGGATCAGCAGGAACTTTTTCTCAAAGCCATCAATAAACCTTATGGGCTGGTGTTGGTTACAGGACCCACCGGTAGCGGTAAAACAGTCTCCCTTTATACCGGCCTGAATATCCTTAACAGTATTGACCGTAACATTTCCACCGCTGAAGACCCCGTTGAAATCACGGTGGAGGGCATTAACCAGGTCAATGTCAATGTCAAGGCCGGCCTGACCTTTGCCACTGCCTTGCGGGCTTTTTTACGGCAAGACCCGGACGTTATCATGGTGGGTGAGATCCGTGATTTGGAAACGGCGGACATTGCTGTAAAAGCGGCGCAAACGGGTCACTTGGTTTTGTCAACGCTGCATACCAATGATGCGCCGCAAACTTTGAACCGCTTGATGCAAATGGGTGTCGCCCCTTTTAACATTGTTTCCGCCGTCAATTTGATTATGGCCCAACGGTTGGCGCGGCGTTTATGCCAATACTGTAAAAAAGAAGCGCATTTTCCTGAGAACATCCTGCTTTCGGCAGGCTTTAAAAAAGAAGAGCTGGAAACCCTCGGCATTTTTCAACCTAATACGGACGGCTGTGAGCATTGTAATCAGGGTTACAAAGGCCGTGTGGGCATTTATCAGGTTATGACACTGAGTGAAGCTATGCGTACAATGATACTTGAAGGCGGCAATGCCCTACAACTTACTGCATTGGCTAAAGCCGAAGGCATTAATGATTTGCGTGCATCGGGATTAAACAAAGTCCGCCAGGGCATTACCAGCCTGGAAGAAATTGACAGAGTAACCAAGGAATAACAATGGCAGAGCAAGCTGATCAACTGGAATTTATTTGGGAAGGACGCGATAAAAACAAAATAAAAATCAAAGGGGAGATTTCTGCGCGAAACGAATTGGTTGCCAAAGTCGAATTAAGACGGCAGGGGTATCGTGTCACTAGTATCAGAAAAAAATCCAAGCCGCTATTCAGCGCCAGGCAAAAAGCGATCACGCCGGGTGATATCGCTATTTTTGCTAGGCAATTGGCGACCATGTTGGCTGCGGGTATTGCCTTGGTGCAGGCTCTCGATATTGTAGGTAAAGGCCATGATAACCCCAGCATGCAAGACCTGTTGATGGGTATCAAGACTGATATTGAGGGCGGCGACAGCCTGGCTGAGGCGCTTAAGAGAAGGCCGCTGTATTTTGATGAATTGTTCTGCAATCTGGTTGAATCGGGTGAACATGCCGGGGTGTTGGAAAGCCTGCTGGGCAAGATCGCCACCTACAAGGAAAAAACCGAGTCGATGAAGAAAAAAATCAAGAAGGCACTGACCTATCCCATTGCGGTTGTTGCGGTTGCCTTTATTGTGACGGCTATTTTGTTGCTGTTTGTCGTGCCTGTATTTGAAGACCTGTTCAAAAGCTTCGGCGCCGATTTGCCTTCATTCACGCGCATGGTCATCAACATGTCCAAATGGCTACAGGAGTGGTGGTGGGTTGTCCTTGGCATTGTCATGGCTGCCAAATATACGTTCAGTTTTTTCAAAAAACGTTCGAAGCCATTCAACCACTTTCTTGACAAAGTTTTATTACAACTCCCCGTTGTCGGCCTAATTATCAACAAGTCGGCCATCGCCCGTTTTTCAAGAACCCTGGCAACCATGTCGGCTGCGGGTGTGCCGCTGGTTGAGGCTTTACAGTCTGTGGCTGGCGCTTGCGGCAATATAATTTATGCAGAGGCCGTGCTGAAAATGCGTGAAGAAGTGGCAACAGGCCAACGCCTGCAATATGCAATGCAGCAGGCAGGGGTATGGCCAAACATGGTGCAGCAGATGGTTGCCATTGGCGAGGAAGCCGGTTCGATGGATGCCATGCTGGGTAAAGTGGCTGATTTTTATGAAGAAGAAGTCGATAACCTGGTTGATAATCTAAGCAGTTTAATGGAGCCTATCATCATGGTTATCTTAGGTATTTTAGTGGGTGGCCTGATTGTGGCAATGTACTTGCCCATTTTCAAAATGGGCGCGGCCGTAAGCTAAAGGTTTCCTATAGCATTCAAAAAAACACTTCCTTCGCGGGAAGCTAACGCTTTGCAAAGAAAATGATGCAGCAACTTAATCTTCCATTAATTTCACCTGTCCTTTGTGCTGTGCTTGCAGGTCTTGTCGGCCTGCTGGTAGGCAGCTTTCTCAATGTCGTCATTTATCGGTTGCCGATCATGATGCGCCGAAACTGGCGCAAAGAATGCCTCGCCTATCTGGAGCTTGACGCTGAAGCTGAACTGGAACTGTTCAATCTGGTGTTGCCTTTATCCCGTTGCCCCCATTGCAGTGCGGCTATCAAACCTCATCAGAACATTCCCGTCATCAGTTATATTTTTTTGAAAGGGCAGTGTGCCAATTGCCACAACCCTATTTCGCCACGTTATCCGACCATAGAAGCCTTGACTGCCATCACCTCCGCGATGGTGGCGTGGCATTTTGGCTATGCCGGGCAAACTGTTTTTGCATTGGCGTTAACGTGGTCACTGATTGCATTAAGCTTTATTGATATTGACCATCATTTGTTACCCGATTCGATCACGCTGCCGATGCTTTGGCTGGGACTGTTGCTAAGTCTGTTTGATGTCTATACCGATGCACATGCCAGCATTATCGGCGCTGTGGCGGGCTATCTGGTGCTCTGGTCAGTTTATCATCTGTTTAAGCTTGCGACGGGTAAAGAAGGCATGGGCTACGGCGATTTTAAATTGCTGGCGCTATTTGGCGCCTGGCTAGGTTGGCAATACTTGCCGGCCATTATTTTATTATCCTCATTGGTGGGTTCCGTGCTAGGTATCACGATGATGATAGTCGCCAAGCGCGATCACACTATCCCAATCCCGTTCGGCCCTTATTTGGCGGTCGCAGGTTGGATAGCCTTGCTGTGGGGCAATGACATCAATCAGTTATATTTAAGGTCAACCGGCCTTTAAATGCTGAAAATCGGTCTTACCGGCGGTATAGGCTGCGGTAAAAGCACGGTTGCCAATATTTTCACCCAACTTGATGTGCCGGTTATTGATGCCGACGAACTGGCGAGGCAGCTCGTCGCAACAGGCCGACCTGCATTGTTCGGGATACAGCAGGTCTTTGGTGCTGGTATTTTTAATCTGGACGGTTCGTTGGACAGAGTGGCGCTCAGGGAGGTTATTTTTTCCGATCCAACAGCAAAGCAACGGCTTGAAGCCATACTGCATCCGTTAATATACCAAACAATAAAGACTGACATTGCGCGGCTGGCCCAGCAAAATAGTGCGGCTTATTGCATCATTTGCCTGCCGCTATTATTTGAAACCGGCAAAGCCGCCGCCGATGTCATAGATAGGATTTTAGTCATTGATTGCCCCGTTGAAGAACAAATGGCGCGTGTTAAAAAACGCGATCATTTAACCACAGAAAGAATACAGAGCATCATCGACAGCCAGGTATCCCGTTCCTTCAGATTAAGCCTGGCAGATGATGTGATTGATAACTCAATGCCGGATGACGGGCTTGCAGAACGGGTTAAAAAACTGCACAATTTGTATCTTTCAATAAGCGAAGCCAGGATTTAACTTGTTTGTGAACACCACTATCACCTATGAATTTCCACTCAATGAACGTATCCGTGTTTTCATAAGGCTAGAGCAGCTTTTTCAACAATTCAGCCACTTTTCACAAGGGGCTACCGTAGCAGACAAACGTGCGGCGATTATCGTCCTTCTTGACATCATGTCGATTTTCAGGCGAAACGATTTAAAATCAGAAATATTGAAAGAACTCGACCGTAATGCAAAAGCACTTAATAGAATTGCCAATAGTGAAGGCGTAGACTCTGAAAAGTTACAGGATATCCTGTCTGAACTTTCCATAATTAGTAAAAAACTTTATGCCGTGACCGGAAAAGTCGGCATTAATATAATGGAAAGTGACTTGTTTCAAAGCATTGCCCAGCGCAGCTCAATTCCCGGAGGAACCTGTTCTTTCGATTTGCCTGAATACCATTATTGGCTGGAACAGGATGAGGCTTTCCGAAAGAAAGACCTGGAGCTATGGAGCGCTCCATTTAACGATATTCGCACAAGCATTGACCTGATCCTCAGCTTTATACGCAACAGTAATTCATCTACCGAAGAAGTCGCCCCTGCGGGGTTCTTCCAGTTCTCGCTGGACCGCAGCCAGCCTTTCCAAATGCTCAAAATCAGCCTGGATAAATCCCTGCCGTGTTTTGCTGAAATCAGTGGCGGCAAGCATCGCTGTACAGTCCGGTTTATGGTGCCGCCTGTTGATGACAAGCGCCCGACACAAAGCCCTGATGATATTCCTTTTACCTTGACCTGCTGTTTGTTCTGATGTCGGCATCCAGTCAACCACTGACCGTAAAATGTCCGGCCTGCGCCCGTCCGGTTCCCTGGCTACCGGAGCAGTTATTCAAACCGTTTTGCAGTGAACGTTGTAAATTGATTGATCTGGGCGAATGGGTGATGGAAGAGAAGAGGATACCTGGTGAGCCGCTTTTGCCGCAGGACGACGATAATAGCGATATTTTTTGGCAAGCTGATTTTGATTCATAAAAGCTAATCCAAAAAAGCACTGATGGATGCGATTCCTTGCGCCCCCGCCAGCCGCGCGGTAAGCAACGAAGAAGAAGACATCCCACCCAGCGCGTAAACGGGTAAGTTAACCTCTGCAACCAGCCGAGTGAATTGTCCCCAGCCTAATGCGTTGGCGTCTGGATGTGTCTGGGTCGGCAATACCGGTGCCAAAACGGCAAAATCAACGCCTATGGCCTGGGCATGCAGCAATTCCTGGAGATTGTGGCAGGATGCGGCAACCCACTGCACGGCTTCCGGCCGTTTGTCTAATGCCAGTAAATCCCGGCTGGTCAAATGAATACCATCGACAGCCAAGCCATCAGGTTTGTTTACCGCAGAATTTATCAGCAACAAAGCGCCCTTTTGCCTGCACAAGGGGTAAGCCTGTCCGACAAACCGGCTGACGGCTTCGGGAGGTAATCGTTTTAGTCTCGCCTGTATCAGCTTAACGCCTTTATCCAGGATGTTTTGCAGATTTACCAATAACAGCGAGGCATCGGCATCGTCGAGAATGGCATAACAGGAGGGTAACCGCGCCGCAGTAATAATCGGCTGATTAGCTTTTGGGAAAGCAAAATGGGCCAGTTCAGCAGGCTCAACCCATTTGCAACGCTGGCCCTCACGACCTTTAGCGGCACCTGAAAAATCATCCACTAAAAACACATTAAGCTGTACCGCTAAATCAGGGTATTGGTGCCTGACAGAAATCAGCGGTATTGCCGCATGGACAATAATATCCAGCTCTTCCTTGAGTTCCCGAACCAGCGCGGCTTTAGCCGTTTCCCCCGATTCAATCTTGCCGCCCGGGAATTCCCACAAGCCGCCTTGATGCAATGATTCATCACGCAGGGAGATTAACAGTTGACCTGTTGCATTTTTTACGACGCCAACTGCAACTTGAAGGGGGATTTTTTTAGTCACAAATGCTAATCACTATTACCTTGTTGATGTATGAAAAATGTGTAGGCCGGGATAAGGTCGGCCAAGCGTAGCGTAGCGCAGGGCGGTCGTTTCCGGCACTTGTGTACCATTATGCCGGAAACGCCAGTTTTCGCTTACGCCCAAACAGGCTTATTTCGGCTTACAAGGCTAAATCCTTGGCATGGCGCGAAAAAGCAGACGCTATACAATCACCAAATCAGATAGCTCACCGCTTATGCCGGTAATTTTTACGATAGCATCGGTGGTGGCCAGATAACCGGCAATATTGTCATTCATGGCCAGGAAGGTTTCTTCATGGAACGTAAAGGTTGCCGCGCCATTGGCTTCGAACACCTTTTCGCTCAACAGGGCCTCCAATCTTGCGGGGGTCAATCTGGATGCCTCGCCCAAATGGATAATTTGCGCGGCTGCAAGGAGTCCAGTGTGTTTTTGATCAGGCCTTTGACCAACACCCAAACTTCCTGGGCCGTGATCCGGTTCCGCTTCAGGAAGTTACTCATCACGTCATGGCTGACACCCTCCACATGCCCGGACAAGTTGTAGCAGGTGTAGTTGATCGGTGTGCTGATCAGGTATTCTATGTATCTTTTCTTCGTTATCATGACCCTTAAAATACACTATTTCGGTCAGGGTAGCGAAAGTCCTATTATGGTAGGAATTTTAAAACCGCAAGTCTTGTGCCAGTAATTTTTAGGCATTTTTTCCATAAAATCATAGATGATTTTTATCATTGCCTATTCTAAGAAGTTATGCTTCAATTTATGAAATTTAATTTCACAAATTGATTATGAACCGTCCACCACTTTCAGACATAACGCCCATTTTTTTCCTGCAAACATTCATCCTGGAGCTGATGCACGCCAGCGAACAACAGGGACAAAAGCATTGTGAACAACTGATTGAACATATCGCCAAAACCGCTGGCTGTTTTTTTGAACAAACCTACCGCGAAGATACCGCCAACAACGGGACGCTGGCTAATGAACGTTATATCGAACTGATCCTCGGCCTGAAAAATAATATCGGCGGCAACTTTTCCCTCGCTTCCAGCAATCCCGATTGCATCACCGTCACCAACACTTGCTGCCCTTTTGGCATCCAAGTGGCCAACTTCCCCGAGCTGTGCCGGATGACATCCAGCGTCTTTGGCGGTATCGCCGCCAGAAATTTCGGTTATGCCAAAGTCGAAATCAAAAAAAGCATTGCCCGCCATGACGCTGGCTGCGAAGTGTGCGTCTACACTAACCGAGTAGCGGCAAAAGGCCATCCAGGCATGGAATACACGGACACCACACCCGTTAAGGAAATACAGGATATGGATGACCTGCACTCACGTATTGAAGAAAGCATGCAGCAGCTCTGGCATAAGCAAAGCAACCCTTCATCCAGAAAATACCAGCCACCCGCCATTATTGCCAAATCGCCGACCATGCAGAAAATCCTGCAATCCATAGAAGTGGTCGCGCCCACTTTAGCGACCGTGCTTATCCAAGGCCAAACCGGTGTCGGTAAGGAATTGATTGCCAAAGCCATCCATGCCATGAGCGACCGCTGCCAAAAGCCGTTCATGGCGATCAATTGCGGGGCGATCCCTGAAAGCCTGATTGAAAGCGCGTTGTTCGGTCATGAGAAAGGCGCGTTCACTGGCGCAATAGAAGTGCATCAGGGCTATTTTGAGCGGGCGGAAGGCGGGACGCTGTTCCTTGACGAA
>JAUYEP010000406.1 GCA_030689765.1 Methylovulum sp. | reverse complement strand
CACCTGTCTTTTTTTATAGTTCACACGCTCCGGCGTTCATCGCTATACACAAGTGGGTAGTGGGTTAAATCTGTTGTTTAGGAGTCCAAAACACGTTTTGGATGTTTTGTGTAATCCAAGTCATGCCTTGGACTCCGAACTATAGGCAGTGAAATCGTGTGTAGGAAAAACACAGGTTTAACCCACTACCCACAAGTGTACTCAAGCCAGTCATTCCAGCATACCCTGGGGCACAAGTGGATGCCGGGCAGTAGCCTGGCGTCCGGCACTTTAGCGTGTTCATTAAACTGACATACAGCCTTCACGGTTTGGTCACACATTACAGTTAAAAATAGGGCTCCATAAACATTCACGAGAACATCAATGAAAAATAAAAAACTTAGTCACTTTTTGTCTGTTTTGCCTTTAATGGTTGCGGGCACGCTTGTTGTCAATCCCCCTGTTTTGTTAGCCGCAGCTAAAGTAAGGCCGCCTCTGATGGAGCAAGGCATACAATTTGGCGATCTTGATCATGGTAGCGTTATGGTATGGAGCCGGGCCAATAAAGATTCCCGCATGATGGTTGAATATGCGCTTAACGGTCAATTCACTGATTCCAAAATTATCCGTGGCCCTTATGCACTGAAAGGCGCCGATTACACTGCACGTCAGGAACTGAACAAGCTTCCGCTGGGTAAGGACGTGTATGTCAGGGTCTGGTTTGAAGACCTGACCAATGCGCGTACCAAGAGTGAGCCAGTAGTGGGTCATTTTCATACCGTTAGCGCTAATGATAATGTCCGTTTTGTCTGGGGCGGTGATACAGCAGGACAAGGCTGGGGTATCAACGAAGCTTTCGGCGGCATGAAAATCTACGAAGCCATGCGCCAGGTAAATCCACAGTTTTTCATTCACAGCGGCGATAATATTTATGCTGACGGCATTATCAACGAAACCGTGACAACTTCAGCAGCGGAAAACGGCCAAATCTGGACTAACATTGTTACGCCTGAAGTGGCTAAAGTTGCTGAAACCCAAGCCGAATACCGTGGCCGTTACAAATATAACCTGATGGACACTAACGTCCGCGCCTTCAATGCCCAAGTGCCACAAATCTGGCAATGGGATGATCACGAAGTTGTCAACAATTGGTCTGATTCCAAGGACTTGAGCGCTGATACGCGCTACACCGTTAAAGATATACCGCTGCTGGTCGCCAGGGCAGCCACTGCTTTCAAAGAATACAGCGCACAACGCCCCCATAGCGCCGAAGAAGCTGACCGCGTCTACCGCAAAGTGTCTTACGGCCCGTTACTGGATGTGTTTGTTATTGATATGCGCAGCTACAGAGGCCCTAATACAGCCAACATGCAAACTGCAGAAAGCGCCGAAACAAAGTTTTTGGGTGACGGGCAAGTGGCTTGGTTGCAGAATGGTTTAAAAAATTCTAAAGCGACGTGGAAAGTCATTGCCGCCGATATGCCTATCGGCCTTAATATCAGTGACGATTTTGTCAATAACCCTCCGCAACGTTGGGAAGCCATTGCCAATGGTAACGATGGCCCGGCTGCCGGCCGCGAACTTGAAATGGCCCGTTTGTTAAGCAACATCAAAAAGGACAATGTAAAAAATATCGTCTGGTTGACTGCCGATGTACATTATGCCGCCGCCCATTACTACGACCCATCTAAAGCAGCCACCAATGATTTCAATGGCTTCTGGGAATTTGTTTCTGGCCCGTTAAACGCGGGATCTTTCGGCCCTAATACGAAGGACGGTACTTTTGGCATACAAGCCGTTTTCGAAAAAGCGCCGCCAGCAGGTCAAGTTAATCTGTCGCCTTTTGCCGGTTTGCAATTCTTTGGCGAAGTTAATATCGACAAGGCAACTAAAGCCATGACGGTGGATTTAAAAGACCTTAATGGTGTTTCTGTGCACAGCGAAACGTTGGTTGCAGAATAAGCATTACGCTCATTTAGATGATGTACAGCGGTTTTAACATTCGGTTAGTGATGTGACGGAGTACAAACCTAGGTTTGTACTCCACCAGCTAAATCTTAATGTTATTAACCTAATCTGAAAACGCTGTAATCCCGAAAAACCCTCGCCTGGAGTTACAGGCGAGGGTTTTTTTATGTCGGGTTATTGAGACGTTGCATTACAACGTTTCTACGCCCGCATTAACTCCGTCAAAATACAGTTTTCTTCCAGCGTTGTTAACCGCGCATTGATAGTTTGGTTTTCCAGCGATTCATCCTTACCGATCAAACACCCGACGCGAAGATAATTGGGCGTATAGCCAAATGCCCGTTGTTTTTCCCCGTACGGTTCGGTGTAAGCTTCCCACAACACAGGAAAAGTGTTGCCCAGATTATCCAGGCAGAACTGCTGCTTCATTTCATTTGCCAGTTCATGCAATTGTCGGCTACGTTGTTTCTTGATCTCATTGCTTATCGGGTCTGGCAACGATGCCGCTTTGGTGCCTTCGCGCTTGGAGTAAGTGAAGATATGGATATGGCCAAAGCCGATTTTTTTGATGAACGCATAGCTCTCCTGCCATTCCTGTCCGGTTTCGCCGGGGAAGCCAACAATAATATCGGTGGTGATATTAAAGTGTGGGATCTGCACCCTTACCCGCTGGACAATAGCGGCAAATTCTTCAGTTTTACAGCGTCTTGCCATGCGGCGCAGCACCGTATCGGAGCCGCTTTGTAGCGGTAGATGCAGATGCGGCATCAGGCGGGGTTGCTCAAACAGCGTAAAAAAATCGTTTGAAAATTCCCACGGCTCTAAAGAACCGAGTCTAAGGCGCGGTATTTCAGTTTGTGCGAGGATTGCTTTAACCAAATCGGTCAGGTTATTGCCCAGGTCACTGCCGTAACCCCCTAAATGGACGCCAGTCAAGATCACTTCATTAATGCCTTGCTGATGCAGCGCATTGATTTCATCAATTATGGTTTGTACCGGTCGGCTGGTTTCCTCGCCACGCGCGACCGTAACGATGCAAAACGTGCAGCGATAACGGCAACCATCCTGCACCTTAACAAACGCACGTTGTCTGCCGCGCGTAAATAACGGGGTCTCGCCAGGTTCGGTGGACATCGCCGGCATGGTTTCCATATTAAGATCTCTTAAGGTTTTTTCTACCAGTTGGTGTTTGTCGCGGTTGCTGATGACCAGGTCAACACCCAATAATGCGGCGGCTTCGTCTTCATTTAAGGTGGCATAACAGCCGCTGACGACTAACTTGGCTTGGGGATTGTCACGGTGGATCCGGCGTATCAGATTGCGGGATTTTCTTGCGGCATCCTGTGTGACTGCGCAGGAGTTGATGACCACCAAATGCGCGTTTTCAGCGTGCCGCGTGATTTGATGGCCGGATTTTTGAAAGGCTTGCGCCCAGGTTTCCAATTCCGCCTCATTAAGGCGGCAGCCGAGTGTTTTAAGGTGAACTTTCATTATCCAAAGGAACAATAGTTAAATTAACAACCGTAGAGACGTTGCATTGCAACGTCTCTACAATATCAACACAAGAAGGATGAAAATGCGGTATTAATTCTCATCGGTTGGCTCAGGCATGGCGTCAATCAAATCATACAATTGTTCTTCTTGTTTTTCTGAGGATAAGCTAATGGCAACCTCTGATACATAGAAGAGCATCCCTACCAGCATCGATAAAACCGAAAGTACGAAAATAAGCACTGCGATAATTAATGCTTGTGGTGCATACAGTGTCAGACCAAGCATTAAACAAGTCACCATCGTGCCAATGATGCCCAATAGTGTGTAAAAAAAAGCATTCTTTATTTTAGTGGCGCGGTATTGGATAGATTCTATTTGCCCTTTTAAGACTAAGGCATCTTGTCTTTTGCCTGCAATAACCGCCAAATGTTTTTCCTTATGAAAGGCCCTCAAACGGGTCACAATACCCATTAAGCGGGTGTTAATGGAAAGTAGCAATAAACCAGCCGCAGAAATGAAAATTGCAGGGGCGACAAATGCTTGAAAAAGTTCTAGTTGGGTCATGCTATTTTCTTTAACCTATTGATTGTTTAATTCGTGGATTCATACAGTTTCTGCAAAATAAGGAATGAGTACGAAAGATGACTGCCAGTCCTCAAAGGACTGGCAGTCATGGCATCCACCGAAGGTACAAATCACAAGACGACGTTGTTTTGTACCCCTTCCTAAGGGTTAATAAGGATCAGACCAGATAAGCGGCTGCCAAACCTGCAAAAACAGCCATGCCAAACCAGTTGCTGTTTAAAAACGCTTTAAAGCATAGGTCCTTTTCACGGTGAAAAATCAGCTTTTGCTGATAAACCGACAATCCGGCAGCAACCAGAAGCCCCAGATAATAAGGCCAAGCGGTATGCAGCATTTGCCCTACAACGACTAACAGCCCAAGCATTGCGGTCTGCAACACGGCAATAATCTGGCGGTCATAACCGCCAAACAGAATGGCTGTCGATTTAACGCCGATTTTTACATCATCGTCTTTATCCACCATGGCGTACATCGTGTCATAAACCAACGACCACAAGATCACCGCCAGATACATCACCCAGGCAACGGCAGGAATACTGTTGCTTTGCGCGGTAAACGACATCGGCACCGCCCAGCCAAACGCTATGCCCAGATAGGCTTGCGGCAAATGGGTGTAGCGCTTCATGAACGGATAACTGGCAGCCAGGAATGCGCCGATGAAGGACAACATAATCGTATAGATATTCAGCAATAACACCAAGCCGAAAGCGATAAGGCACAAAACGGCAAAAACCATCAAGGCTTCTTTCGGCGTTACCTTGCCGGCTGCGATAGGGCGTTGTTTGGTGCGTTCAACATGCGGATCAAAATCGCGGTCGGCATAATCATTAATCACGCAACCGGCCGCCCGCATAACGGCAACGCCGGAGCAGATCACCATCAAAACCAGCCCGTCGGGCTTGCCATTACCCGCTACCCACAGCGCCCATAATGCTGGCCACAACAAGATCAATATGCCGATAGGCCGGTTAAAGCGTGCCAATATCCAATACTGCTCTAGCCTCTCGATAATGATTGCCTTCATCCTCGCACCCTTTTTCAATAAACCGGTTTTGTTATAGTGCTATTATAGCTTTTTGTGTTGATAAGTGTGGGGAACCATGAGCGTAATCTGTTATCACAATCCGCGCTGCGGCAAATCGCGTCAGACCTTGCAATTGTTAAAAGCGCAAGGCATTGAACCTGAAATTATCGAATATCTGAAAACGCCGCCCAGTGCCGCTGAATTGGACGATATCCTGCAAAAACTCGGCATGGGGCCGCGCGATTTAATGCGCAAAAAAGAAGCGCAATACAAAACGAACGGTTTGGGCGATGGCTCGCTGGACAGGCAATCGTTGATTAATGCCCTAATAGCCCATCCAATCTTAATCGAACGGCCCATTGTCATCGCCAATGGCAAAGCGGCTATTGGCCGTCCGCCGGAAGCGGTATTGGCAATCCTGTAATCAACCGCCCTAAGCACTAGCGACCATGACAAAAATCCTGATACTTTATTTTTCACGCCACGGCGCAACCGCAGCCATGGCCAACCATATTGTGCGTGGTGTGGAATCCGTACACGGCGTTGAAGCCGTATTAAGAACAGTTCCAGACATATCAGCGGTCTGTGAAAAAACGGCAGGGCGCATTCCTGCCTCTGGGGCAATTTACGCGACGCTGGATGACCTAAAACAGTGTGACGGCCTGGCTTTGGGTAGCCCGACCCATTTCGGCAATATGGCGGCACCACTAAAATACTTTCTCGATAACACCACTGAATTGTGGTTTTCCGGTGCATTAGTCGGCAAACCAGCGGGGGTGTTTACTTCTACGGGTAGTCTGCACGGCGGTCAGGAAAGCACCTTGTTGTCAATGATGCTGCCGCTTATGCACCAAGGTATGTTGTTATTAGGATTGCCGTACACAGAAACGGCCTTGCGCGAAACCAGCTCTGGCGGTACGCCTTATGGCCCCAGCCATCTGGCATCTGACCTTGGCGGATTGACTGGTCACGAAAAAGACCTATGCAAAGCGTTAGGTGCGCGTCTGGCTAAAACTGCATTACTTTTGAAACCCGCCTAACCGTGTCCATGACCATAAAACCCATCTACTATTATTCTGCCGCGCTGACGGGATTTTTCGGGCTGTTTGCGTTATTAATGCTGTGGCATACCGTGCTTGCACCTTCCACGACATTCCCTGTTGCGCTGGTTTTACTGATTACCGTCACACCGCTTTTGTTACCGATGCGCGGCTTGCTGGACCGTAAACCAAAAAGCTGCGCATGGGCCGCGTATATCAGTCTGATTTATTTTGTACACGGCTCGGCGGAAGCTTATATCAACGCCGATGAACGGCTTTATGCCGCATTGGAAATTCTGCTGAGTTTAATGCTTTTTCTCGGCGCCACACTATATATACGCTTTGCAAAACAAACACGCTGATTATGGCCGAGCAACTTCCTGTCAACTTTGAATTTAGGGCAAATCAGACCTTTAAAGATTTTTTCCCCGGCAGCAATCAAGAAATCGTCGATCACTTAAAAAACTGCGTGACCGGTGACAGTGAACAGCAAATTTTTATCTGGGGCGCACAGGGACTGGGCAAAAGCCATCTGCTGCAAGCCTGTTGCCATCACGCGCATCAGCAACATCACAGCGCCTTTTACTTTGCCTTATCCGCTGACGGACTGCCCGACCCTGCGCTGTTATCGGGCCTTGATAAATTTGATTTGGTTTGTCTGGACAATATAGGGCACATCGCAGGCGACCCTGTTTGGGAACAGGCTTTTTTTAATTTTTTTAACCAGCACCGAGGTCACGGGCACAAGCTCATCGTCTCGGCAGCGTACGCACCCGGCAAGCTCGCCATTCAGTTACCCGATCTTAAAACGCGTCTTAACTGGGGGCTGGCGTTAAAACTAAAGCCATTAAGCGAAAGCGATAGCATTGCAGCGTTAATTTTTAAAGCCGACCAAATGGGTTTTGAGATTGCACCGCAAGCAGGACGTTTTTTATTGACGCATTATGATAGGGATTTGGCGTCGCTGTGGGCATTGCTGGAAAAACTGGACCGCGCGTCATTGGCCGCCAAACGCAAATTGACGTTACCCTTTTTGAAAAAAATACTGCTGTGACCATGCGGGTTTGCCCACATAAAAGCATGGGCATATCCGACAGGCCTACTCCAATTTACGGCAAAAAACGCAACCTCGCAAACACAGGGTCGTGATCGGACATGGGTTGCCCGTTTTTAAGGGGGCGGGGATCTATAAACCATAATTCGGTTTTTACAGGACATGGGCCACCGACAAGAATATGGTCAATGCGTTGGTCAGGATGAAATTTCGCAGCAACAGATGCGTCACTTGCGGGTGCATAAGCATTGCGTAACACCGGCGGGTTTTCGTCGGCGCCGGTAAATCGGCGGTAACGTTCGGTTGTTGCCGTCGTATTAAAATCTCCAGTGACAATCATCGGTATGCCTTTTGCCAGCACAGCAAGCTGATTTCGAAACAAGGTTGCACTGGGTTCTTTATTGACACCGGCATTATCAAAATGGGTATTGACGAACATAAATGTAAAGCCGGTATTTTTTTCGCGCAACATCGCCCAGTTCACATAGCGTATCATTGCTAATGGTTTAAACCCGAAGCTCATAGGCAGTTTTGGGTTTGGCCCCAGCCAGACTTGCCCGTTGTCCAATAACTCAAATTTGTTGGTCTTGAAGAGTAGGGCGGCGTCTCCATAATTAAAATTACCCAGATGATAGCTGACTAATGTATACCGCGCTAAAGGTACAATTGCAGCGATGTCGGCATCGGTATGTGTTTCCTGTAAACCAATTAAATCAGGCAAGTAGCCGCTGATGCGCCCGCGAATCTCGGGTAGGCGGACTGACCACGGCAAAGCGCCGCCGGTATTGCCGTTACGGAAACGCGCCGCCATTGATTCGATAAATGCTGAACCATATTCGACATTGTAAGTGAGGACATTGATAGGCTCGCTGGTGCAGTTATTATTCAGGGCTGGATAATCGTTTACCGTCGGCAAGCCGTGTGCAAACCCATTACCCGAATACGCCGCCAGATATTGAATCCCCTGATAGCGGATGGACAGCGCCAATACCATTAATGCTGCAAACAATAAAACAGCAACAAGACCAATTCGTTTTAGCCAACGCGACATGAGGTTCTCACAGGATAGTTAATGTGGGTGGATAGGGTCAAAAAGTATCGTATTGCAGAATAAGGCAGTATCGAAGATTTTGTCTGGCATGACCGTTATCAGTGTTGTCTGAATGTTTAATTCTGATTTAAAAACAACTAACTGGGCCAAACATCGGAAAATACATTTTTAATTAGTTTGTTGGCATGCGCTGCATTGAGTCTCTCTTCAACTTTTTGTGCGGTTATTGCCTTATTGTTGAGCATAACAACGATTGCGCCGGTTAAATCCAAATAATTGCGAGTCATGCTGACAGATATTGAGCCTAAGAAATATGGATTAAGATAGTCGCTGTAATCCCTGACTGCATTATTAATAATTTCATTAGATGCTGCATTTTTAAGATATTTTTTACGGTTGCAGGGGACTTTCTGGCATAACGGGAAATTAATTCTATTAAGTTTACATCATGATTTAATACATCTTTAACTGTCATTTTTCCTAATGTTAAATAATCAAGTGTATCTGGTTCTAAAGGCTCATCTTCGTCAACATCAATATCATCGAAGTCGTTGTCACGATTCGGCCACTCGCTTTTAAATATATTTCTAACTAATTTGTTTCTATGCTCTTTTTCAATGCGGTTTTGAACTTCTGATATTGGTAAATTTAATAAGTTAGCCAAGCCACCAACAAAGTCACATTCTAATATGTTCTTTACATTATCGTCGTAAAACTCGAGGTTATGCAGACAGTCATTAAATTGAGGCATTAATTCAAAAATTGTCCTGATTAGAAAGATTCTTCAGCTTACCCAACGAATTCGAGTTATTTCCGAATTAAAAGCGCATACCGGTTTCGAACCCCAAGGAGACTCCCGTCATGGCAATGGACCGCATCCAA
>JAUYEP010000115.1 GCA_030689765.1 Methylovulum sp. | reverse complement strand
AATGCCCACCGGAGATGCTGACCGATTGCGTCAGGAACTCGCGCAATTCTTTGGCGAGCGGTTTTAGCTGCTCTTTCGGGAGCTTTCGGACATCGGCGGGGCTGTTGATGCCGTTGAGGAGCGGGTAGTTGTCTGATGTGTCCATATTAATAAAGGGGTTCGCGGTAGAACAATAGGATGAGCCCGATCTGAAACAGAGCCGCTACAGAGATGAAGCCGGCGATGTCTTTGCCAGGACGGTCCAGTTTTAATTCTAACCAGCGGCCACAAGCCAGTATTAGAGAAAATACCCCCATCAAGGTGTGCCCGACCTGAATGAGAAATGCGCTTTTAGCCTGAAAACCGACATGGGAATGCGTCAGTAACATCAATCCGCCAAATGCCGCCAGTATCGGGAAGAAATAGGGCAGCCGGCTATTTTGGTTGCGCGGCAATCTGGCGATCAGCTCTATCACACCCAGCACAAATACCAGCAATGTGGCGATACGGTGTTGCAGGACTTCGCCGTTGTTAAATGTGCTTTCCCAGAAACCGATAGGGCCTAGTGGCCAGGTTTCGGCATCACTGCGGAAAAACAGGAAGATACCCAGGGCAACAAAACCTATCGGCCAGTAGCGGGTCAGATAGGCAAGATAGCGTTCGAATACTGAAAATGTCGGCGGCAGGCGTTTGACGTAGGACAGCATCGCAAAAACGCTCATCGTGGTCAGAAAAATCCCGGCGATATTGTGGTTATAATCCGACCAGGCAGTAGCCGCTTCTGAGGGTATCTGACCGATAATTGCAACCCGCCCCGCTTCACCGGCAATCAATGCCTGGTGTGTAGGCGAGGCTGTCCTTGGGGTGCGCGGCGTGAACATATCAAGCACTTCCTGCCAACTTGCGGTTAGATTGGGGATGTCAATTGACGGCGGCTGTGAGGCCAGGCTAGCGGCAGTAAAAAGTAAGGTGATCAAAACAAAGGCTTCTGCTTCGATGTAGTATGGCAAGCGATACGTCAGCGTATGGTCGTTGCGGGTAATGAGGTAATCCTGTACTGCTGTTTTATTCAACCCTGCCAGACTTAATGCCAAACCCAGCAGGATAATTTTGACCGTCAGCAAATTGCCGTAGCCGGTACCGATAAAGCCGTTCCAGCTGTCGATATATTGCAGGGCCATCGGTAAACCTGTCAGCAGGATCACGCCGACTGAAGCCATGCCGAACAGCGAAAACCTTTTTAGCAGTAATGGCCATAAATCGTCAGGAATTTGTCCTTTGCTACGCATCAGCCAGATGTTGACCAAATGGAACACACCGCCGACCCAAGCGGCGGCACCCAGTTGATGGATTACGGTCAGTCCCATCAACAAAAAAGGGTTGTCAAAACGTCCTGCGGCATGGACTAGCCAGGCACCGGAAATAATCATCGGCACGGCAACCCAGCCTGCAGTTTGCCAGTATTGTTTGGAATAAGGGTTTTTACGCAGAACCAAATAACAATAACTGGCGAGCGCCCCAGTCAATAATGCACGGATAATGCCGCCGATAAACTGCGTGGTCCCAGCAAATTCAGGAAATGGCCATTTATCAAGTACGGCAGTCATCAGCCAGATTTTCAGGATAATTTTAAACAATTGCGCCCCAGCCAGCGCAAAACCACCCAAATACATCAATTTTACGGTTTTTTCCAGTAATAAGATCGGGTAACCGGCTTCCCGTTGCCATGGCCTCAACACAAATAACCCCCAAAACAGGCTACCGATGGCGAATGCAAAACAGATCAGCGCGAAGCCACCAATCAGGGAGTCAAGAAAATCAGCAATACCTGCCATGATTAAACCTATGGAACAACCGTAAAATGGATGACGTCTTCAGTTAAATGGCCGTCAGCGGCAAAAACCTTGAGTTTGAGTGCGTAATCACCAGGCGCTAACGCAGGAATGGCAATCATCATCTGACCTTGTTTGTCGCCTTGGGCAATCTTTAAAGGAGTGAGCTGATCGCCTTTGCTGACAAGAAAAACTTGCGATAAGCCCAATTCGATTTTGGAATTAAAATTCAGGCTGACTTTATCGGCTTGATGGGCATGAATCGGCGTCATTTTTAATGAGTAGCCGGTCACGACGGCATGGGCATGGGCGACAGGTTGATAGCCGATTAGTAACAACAGGCTTAAGGCATAAAGCCGTTTCATGTTAGCCCCCTTTTTTGCTTTTCAGCGCATGGGCAGCAAGATTTTTACCCAAATCCCAGATAGAACCGGGGACTTGATGCGTGTCGGCAATGGCTTTGTCAAAAGAAGTGACGATATGGTCGCGGTCTTTTTGGGTTAAATTTAACGGTGGCAACAGTTTGACGACGTTCATGCCGTGCCCGGCCACCTGCGTCAGAATATGATGTTCTTTAAACAGCGGTATCGTGATCATCTGGCAGAACAGGCCTTTATTGGCGGCTTCAAGCATCGCCCAGGCCGCTTTCAAGGCCAAACTTTTGGGCTGTTTGAATTCAATCGCTATCATCATGCCTTTGCCGCGCACTTCTTTCAGGAATTCGTATTTGCCGGTTAACGCGTTCAGGCTATTGATAATATCGGTACCTACTTTGTCGCTATTCTCGACCAGTCTTTCTTCCGCCATGACATGCAAGGTCGCCAATCCAGCCGCCATCGCCATATTATTTTTTGAGAAAGTTGAGCCATGCACGACCGCCCTGTCCATGCGGTTATACACGGTATCCATGATTTTTTGCGTCATCGCCACGGCGCCAACCGGCACAAAGCCGCCCGACAAGGCTTTCGCCATGCAGATCATGTCCGGCTGAACGCCCCAATGGTCAACTGCCCAAAATTTGCCGGTACGCCCCAGGCCGGTTTGCACTTCATCGGCGACAAACAGCGTGCCGTATTTGTTACATAAACGTCCAACTTCGGGTAAATAGCCGTCGTCCGGGAGATTTACACCTTTGCCTTGTATCGGTTCAACGATAAACGCGGCAACATCGTGATTACTTAATGCCACTTCCAAGGCAGCCAGATCATTAAAAGGCACGGCGCTGCAACCAGGCAGTAGCGGGCCAAAACCTTCACGGAAAATTTCTTCGCCATTTAAGGATAACGAACCTAACGTTAAGCCATGATAGCCGTGTTCGCAAAAGACGATTTTTTCGCGCTTGGTGGTATAACGGGCAAATTTGATGGCGGCTTCTACCGATTCCGTACCCGAGTTGCAGAAGAACATCTTGCTGAGATTATCCGGCGTGGTTTTTAATAGTTCCTGCGCCAGCAAGCCGCTGAGTACCGACACATCAAGTTGCACCAGGTTTGGCAATTCCAAAGTCAGGGTTTCCTTTAACGCATTGATGACGGCGGGATGGTTGCGGCCAATCGCAAATACACCGAAACCACTGAGCAAATCCAGGTATTCAGTGCCATTCTGGTCATATAAATATTGACCGAGCGCTTTTTTGTAGTGGCGGTCATAACCTATGGTTTTTAATACCCTGACCATTTGGTTATTGAGGAACTGCTCATGTAAATCAAATTTATCGGTGCTGTGTTGGGAAAAAAGTTCGGCGATGCTGAAAGTCATGGTAGGTACAGTGGCAAGGTTCAGGATACAAGATTCAGGTGTGTGACCAAAAGCTCATTGGGTCATGTTTGGGAAATGGATTAGCGCATCAAGTTGTTTGGCCACCCGTTTTAACGTGGACTTAGCCGCATTAAAATACAAGCCTAGACGAATTAGCCCAGGCAATTCAGCAGGATGCAAGGCAATAAATAATAATAAACGGCTTAGAATAATGTCGCCTTCCGCATTAGCGGCATAACTAACAGCTCTTGGCATATCCATATCCGCAGGATCAACAATCGCTCTGATGGCAAGAAAAGGCAGGTTTTTTTTTGTTGCCGCTTTGGCGACAGCGATGCTTTCCATATCCAGCGCGATAGCTTCGGTGATTATCTGCAAGTGCAGTTTTTCCTTGCTGGATGAGATGATGTTTGCGCTTTGTGTCAAACTGCCGGTATGTATTTTAATATAAGGTGCTAACAGATTATTGGCATATTCGTGCCAGTTGCTGTTAATTGCTATTTCAGTATCATCGACATCAATCAAGTTGTCTGCCAAGGCGAGGTCACCAGGCTTTAACGAAGCATCTAGTGCCGCCGCACACCCCCAACTAATAAGCTGGGTCGCGCCCTTGTTAATCAATAACTCAGCGGCAGCCGTCGCATTTTTAGCGCCCGCCCCTGAATAAGCGACTAACAATTTGTCTGCGATGAAAACGCAATGCCCTTTATCAATCCGTTTTGATGTTAGGGTAGTCAGCTCTTCAGGTAGCGCGACGACAATACCAGTGATCACTATTTATCGCCAGGGAGGGTGTGTATGCCGTCAGCCAGTCGGGAACTGGCACGGCGATCGCCAGGGAGGGTGGGTATGCCGTCAGCCAGTAGGGAACTGGCACGGCGATCGCCAGGGAGGGTGGGTATGCCGTTAGTCTGCGAGGAGCTAGTGCGATGATTAAGTTCATTGCGGTATCTGGCAAGTGCCCACAGCGGGAAAAATTTGTCATAACCGTGATACTTGAGATAAAACACTTTGGGAAAACCAGGTGCAGTAAAACATTTGTCGTTCCAAAAGCCATCGGTTTGCTGGTGGCGCAAAATGAAATCAATCCCAGCTTTTACTTCAGGACTGTATGCTTCACCCGCAGCGATTAAACCTAACACAGCCCAAGCTGTCTGGAATGCCGTGCTAAACCGGTATTTGCCGCTATGGCTGAGATCATGGTAGCTATAATTGTCTTCACCCCAACCGCCATCGGCTCGTTGTACGCTTTTTAACCATGCCGCCGCTTTAGTGAAAAGCGGGTCAGTTTTAGGGATATTGGTTTGCTCCAAGCCGACTAAAACAGACCAGGTCCCATAAATATAGTTAGTGCCCCAACGCCCAAACCACGAGCCATCGGCTTCTTGCTCGCTACGCAAGTAATCTATTGTGCGTCTCAAGGCAGGTAAATAGCCGCTATGTTCCGAAGCAACCCGCGCCATAAGCATCGCACAACGGGCACTCACATCAGCCGTTGGCGGATCCAGTAATGCACCATGATCTGCAAAAGGAATTTCATTCAAATAATAACTGGTGTTATCGACATCAAACGCGCCGTAGCCCCCGTTTTTTGACTGCATATTGGCTATCCAGCGGGTTGCTCGATGTATGGATTCGTCCATATCTGAAAGATTTGAATCTGCCATCGCAAAGGCAACTACCGCCGTATCATCAACATCAGGATAATGAGGATTGGCAAACTGAAATGCCCAGCCCCCCCCTGCAAGCTCAGGCTTTTTGATGCGCCAATCACCCGGCTCGTCCGACAGTTGTTTTGATTTAAGCCAGCCATAGGCACGAATCAAACTTTCTTCATTAGCTGATTTATCAACTTCCTGTAACGCAAGAGCCGCCAGTGCGGTATCCCAAACTGGCGACAAGCAGGGCTGGCAATAGGCATCATGCTCATTGATAACCAACAGTTTATCTATCGCTTTGCGGGCGGTTACGACATGCTCATGATCTTGTGGAAAGCCTAATAGCAGCAAGGCTTCGTAGGCACTCACCATGGCTGGAAAAATGCCGCCCAGACCGTCTTCGCCGTTAAGCCGCTCGATAAACCAGTCTTTAGCTTTTTTAATGGCATGATTACGCATCGCTTTTGGAATGAAGGGTTGAGATGCGCGACCCAATTGATCCAGACCAAGAAAAACTTTATTCAGTAGCGTCCGTTCTGGAAAGTAATGCCTTTCCTTATCAGGATGGGTGACAAAAAGCTCCAATATATCAATTCTATCTGGGTTTTTTGCCGTAGCCTTTAAAGTACATAGAATAAACAACGGCACCATAACCGTTCTTGACCAATAGGATACCTTATCCAGATGAAACGGAAACCAGCTGGGTAGCAGCATTATTTCAACGGGAATGTATGGCACACCGCGCCACGGCAGTTGTTCAAATATCGCCAGCGCAATACGGGTAAAGACATTGGCTTTGGCGGCACCACCCTGACTAAGAATATAATTTTTCAAACGCGTCATGTGTGGCGCGTCAATGGCATCGCCCGCCATTTTTAAGGCGTAATAGACTTTAACACTGCAACTAATATCACCAATACCACCAGTAAACAACGGGTAACTGCCATCTTCAGACTGGCGAACTCTTAGGTAATTAGCTATCTTGACCTGTAGCGGCCCATTAATTTCGCCAAGATAGTGCATCATCATGATGTACTCGGATGAAATCGTGCAATCGGCTTCCAATTCAAACAACCAAAAGCCTTCTTCATCTTGCAGACTTAATAGCTGATGCTGCGCTCTCTCAATAGCTTTATTGAGGTTATAGGCGTTGG
>JAUYEP010000377.1 GCA_030689765.1 Methylovulum sp. | reverse complement strand
TATTACGCATTTTCACTTTTTCAGTAACTAAATCAGAGAGATGTATTTGCTCCGATTCATCTTTACGGCGATTAATAAATTCCTTTAACGCGGTAACAACGGTATCTTCCTTGGTTTTAAAGTGACCGAGTGTTAACGCTTCATTAATCAAGTCATCATCAATAGCGAGATTTGTTGTCATGGTATGTTTCCTTTAGCAAGTTTTTAACAATGATTACCGGTAGATTAAGGCGTTAATACTCAACTATCGGCAATAACGATCAATGTATGTTCCGTTGTTGAAAACGCAAAACATCCGCTTCTATGGATTCAACGGGGGGTAGTTATTACAGTGATCTGGTGCTGTTTACAGGCCAAGAAAAAATCGTAAATATCCACATCTGCAAATTCACAGGCGGCACTGCGTGACAACTGACCGGATTGAAACATCAGTAATGCGGCATAGAGTTTGATCTGTTTAGCTGTTTGGCTTTGGTTCTTACCTTGGAGATATTGGTCAGGGATTTCTAATGTAAGCAGCATGGCACGCCTTATTGATTGGGCTTGGTGTTTATCTTACAACATAAATTGAAGATACGCCTTTTGAAAAGTCCCATGCTGTAAGGTTTTTGGGCAACTTTTAATATTGCCCTCGCCGGTTACGACGGCGATTTCCGTCATAACCGATAGTGAAGTGACCAAAAAACCGTTAAATCATGGAATCCTGGTGCTTTGGCTAGTCGAGAAGCAATCAGTCCGTATTCGCCTGCTGTAGAGATAAAAATAATAATGCTACCATAATAGGCTTTGCTGATCGCCCAGACGGTGTTTTCTCCTTACTGAACGTTAATATAAGCTATGATAGCCAATCGCACCGGGTTGCTAAACGCAAAGATGTTATAAGCTACGCCGTCACTACCCATTACTGGACTGCCATCACTACCTGAGTTACCAGGAATATTTTGTTGGTTTAAAGAACCCACTAACCCTGGAAGTGCATTCATCGAGTTAGATACTCTAGTTGTTCCAGTTGTTCCAGTTGTTCCATTTGCGGCAGGTATTGCATAATAAAAGAAGTCAGTACCTGAAGGATGCGCCGGTAAAGAAATCCAGTTTGCGCCAGGAAGTGCATTTTCTGTGATACCAACACCCGCTGCTAGAGGTGTCAAAGAATCAATGAAGGCCGCATCAAATTGTGCCGCTTCAGGAACAACGCCCCAACGTAAAATAGGAGCGGTTGTGGCAACAAAACGCACTACCGCTGACAAGTTGAGCATTTCCACTGCGCTCAGATTACCGGCAAGTGCCGTGACATAGCCTTTACCTTTGACAAAATCCCATTGCGTGGCGGCATCATTATCCAGCACCAATTGCACCCAAGCGTTTTGATGCTGGGTTTGGTCTACGGTAATTTCATAACATGGGAAGGTAGCATCACTACTCAGGCAATTGGTGCTACCAGCGCGTTTGCCTTTAGGATACACGCGGTATAGCGCGTTAGTGGTCTTACCCGTTTTAGGCACTAACACATGCACTTTATAGGGAGCTGTGGACGGAGCCATGTATTTAACTGCCGAATTACTACCGCCTTGCAAGGCAATCGTGCCGGTCACTTGTTTACCCACAGGCGTAGCCTGTGCCATTGTGATACTCATCATCGCCAAAAGCAGGCTCAAGGCAAACTGTTTACAGATTAATTTCATAAAGGATCTCTTAAGGTAATGGGAGGGGGGAATTTCATTGTAAAGCCGCAGCAAACCGCCGATTCACGGCTGATGGGTTACAGATTTTAAAATCATAATATGACAACAAGTAGCTCATGTGGAGCTATTTTCTTATCTTAGATACTGCAAGTTCTTTATCTAAGCTAAATCTTTGATCAAGTCCAAAAACCTAAACATAATGAAACACCTAGCCCTAAGTTAGCCTGAGTTTTGGCGATGCTATTGGGCTGTTTTTAATGGCTTGTATTCTCACATGCCATAATTATTGCTACAATCAAGCTAGACTGGTGTTTTGCATAGTTAGAGTGTGTCAATTGAGAATTTACGAAAAAATCAAGTTCATGCGGACTGAAAAATCAATTTCACGCGAAGAAATGGCTGAAAAACTTGGGCTATCTGTTAACGGTTACGCCAACATTGAACGCGGCGAAACGGATGTGCAAATGTCAAGAATTCAACAGATTGCCGATGTGCTTGATGTGGATTTGATGGAATTGCTTAGTTTTGGTGAAAGGAATGTTGTTTGTTTTACAGGTAATGAAAATCATTTTCTCACTAACTTTAACAATATTTCGCATGATTCAAACGAATCTATTGACTTAAAAAACGACCTAGAAAAAGCCCATCTCATCATTGAAGCAAAAAATGCCGAAGTGGCGTACTTAAAAGAAATTATTGAGTTGATGAAAAAAGCGCAGGGTACAGATTAAATACAATAAAAACAGGAACTTTTTTGCTGAGTGATGTCAATCCGAATTATTGGCGATTCGGGAAGTAGCTTCTATGACTGACACTCAGCTCAATGGGCAGGTAACGCCGAGAGCGCCTAAAAAACTTATCCTAATACAGCATGTCAAGAATATAGGCAGCTAATTGAGCATATTCATTATTGGGGTGTTGTCTGCTGAAATTATCAGTCAACGCTACAATGGTATCAAATACCGGTTGCATGTTTTTTTAGCCATTTCGTTGAAAGTATGTATGTTGTGTATGTTGTTTTTGGATAAATTACCATTATATTTCATAGACTAACAGCACGTTTACCGTACATTTTATAAGTCCTGAAAACTGTTTTGCAGCCTAATATGCCGGAATACTCCTAAGTTTCATCCCAAAAACAAATGAGATATGGAACTTGATCTGTTTAGCGGTTTGGCTTAGATTCTAGTCTTGGATGTATTGGTTGGGAATGCAAAGCAATGTGATATAGTTTTTCTGGTAGATTTACTTCCTTCTTTACTGAACAGCTTTCAACGCGTTAGCTACATATTACGATCTTTTAATTGTTGATAAGCAATATTTATTTCTTGTTGTCTTTTATTCGCAAAATCTAATAATTCCTGATGTAGTCCAAAAGACACCAGTTTATCAGGGTGGAACGATCTGCATAGTCTCCTATAAGCGTGCTGAATTTTAGAAAAATCACAATCGTTATCAACACCTAACACTTTATACGGATCAGACTCATTATTTTCGTCATTTATGTTGGAATTATTTTTTGTCCGTTCATAATCCAAAGAGAGCGTTAGCTTATAAATTTCTTTTCTCAAATTATCCAAGCTATAAGATTTTCTGATATTTCTTAAAAGCATATTACCTCGTGCCTCATAGCCATTGCCTTTTTCAACATCGACATCGAAACCTTTATATCTATTTTTAAATCTTTTTTTCCAATCTGAAACTGTTGAATCGCCATTATATTCACGTTTATAGTAGTCGCGTAAATTATCACTCAGGTCTGGTATCCATACTGTAAAACCTTCCACTTCATAAATTTTTTCTATTAATTCTTCAGTATTCATAAATTACCTTTGTGAATAAGTTGAAAATTAACTTTGCAACTTGAAAGTTAATTTTTACGATAGTTTTGACTGGGAACACTTTGAAATCTATAGAGAGTATTTTTATCATACTGATTCAGGCGAATGTTGCCCAATTTCTTTTTCGAAATCGACACCTAATAAATCACCAACTTCAGTAAAAAACCATTTCCAGCGATCAATCATTGCTTCAATAGTCCATTGCTGGTTATATTTTTTATTCTGATAATCCATCACAATGCTTTGCGTGATAAGAAATGCTGTTATTTTGTTATTCTTGTCATCGTATTTACCTTTTCCTTGGTAAACACCTATTTTTACGTCAAATGGGTTGTTGCTTGCTTCAATATTTTTAGTTCCGCTAAGCAGTGTTAAATTGCCTATGCTATTAAGCCATTTAGTAGAAGTTTCTTTAGAAATATGCCCCCATTCAGAGTATTTTTCATGTTTTACGGGTAGGATGTGTTCTAAGTGCAAATCAGAATTTAACTCGATAAAAGCCAATTTACTATCGTCAGTAGAGTTGTATTCTATTAATAATAACAGGGGCTTTATCCAAGACTCTGTTGCAATTTGTTCTGATGAAAGATTACTGGAAACTAAGTCAAGGATTTTATCAGCATCAATTTTATTATCTAGCTCATCAATAATCTCATTTAATGGCCGATTTTCCTTTATCCATCTAATGAAGTTAAAGGAAGTTTGTTTTATTTGGGATAATGTTTTTCCTGCTATCCAATACAAATAGTAAAAATTTCTTAGCCCAATTTTTAATTGTTCATACTCACCATAATTTGTATGTAGCGCGGTCAATAATATGCTCTTCCAGTACATATTCCATCGAATATACCAAAATGAATAAAGTGTTTTATCTTGTTTCTCACAAATTTCCTTGGAATAAGTATTAGCGAAAATCTTTATATCGTTAATCACCTCATTAGGGTCTTTTTCCTTAAAAGCATTTTGTAATTCATCATATAAAGATTTTCTTGGATTTTGGGCTAAGATATAGTATTCGTAAATAATAAATAACTCATTCAAATTAATGTCGCAGCTTTTAATAACTTGCTCCATGTCCCGCCAATCAGAAATGAATTGCTCCTCTTTCATTTTCGATACATCAGAATCATCTTTATGATTATTATAAAGTTTTTCTAATAAAAAGCTCTTAATCAAATCAGCAGCGGTTAAATCCATCCCCCTATCATTAAGGACTTGAAACAGCTTAATAGCAAATTCTCTGTTCTTACAATCAATACGGATAATTTTTACTTGATTGAACAGATAATCTATTAATTTTTCTGCCTTTTCTTTGCCCAATTCCGATAATTTGCTATTGAAAATAAAAGCTGTATTGATAAATTTATACTTTGGCTCTTCATCAGTTCTGATTTGATATTTATAGGGTTTATTTAACTCTGTTGTATTCTCGTTGAGAATTAAATTTTCAAAATCGCTTTGATGTTGGCGGTGGGTAAAAAGCTTTAAGCGTTTGAATTTGTTTAGTGAAGTTATTGATGAATTGATAGTTTCAATATTAACTGCGAATGGGTTTTCTTCGATTTCGGATTCATTTAACGAAGGGAATAAATCCCGAATAACGCAGAATAAAATCATCAGAGTGGTAAGGCGTTGCTGACCATCTACTACATCAACGTAAGCTGATTTTTCATCATCTCTTGGCTTAGCAGTAATGATAGAACCTAAAAAATAGTTATCCTCTCCGTTTTCATGGGCTTCAAATATATCATCCCACAATTGATATACTTGCTCATCTTGCCACTTATATGGACGTTGATATTGTGGGATTTTATATAGCGCATCTGTATTGCCAAATAACTCACGAATTGACAGGCTTAAGGGCTTAAATGGTTCTTCCATAGGGCGTTGGTGCATAAATAAATTGATGGTTATTTTGTCCCTATCCCCATTTTCATCAGGCCGCAGTTGTCCCTACCCGGACTGAAACCGGCATGCCAAGATAGGTCATGACGTTCATGGCGGCGATACGGGCATGAACCTCGACGACCTGGGTTTCGAAAACCCGGGAAGCCAACTTGTCGCCAAACAGTTGTTTCAAGCGATACATGGCGTTTTCGGCAATGCTGCGGCGATGGTAACCGGATTCGTTTTTCCAGGCAGCCCTGCCTTTTTCCTGAATTTGAGCCAGTGCCTCGTTGCGTGGATGCCCGTCTTCCCAAGCCACCGCGTTGTCACGGGGCGGCACAACGAGTACGGCATCCCGTTCAGCGGCAACCGCGTAGGCCTCGCGCGTATCGTAGGCACCATCGCCATCGATTTGCGCACAACGCCGTCAACCTGTTCGATCAGCTCCGCAAAAAGTTCGCAATCCGCCCATTCTTCGGTCGTGACTTCCACTCCCACCACATCTTTGGCATCGGCATCCACCGCCAGATGCACTTTGATCCAGCGGCGACGCTTGCTAGCACCGTGTTTGCGCACTTTCCACTCGCCCTCGCCATAGATTTTCAGTCCCGTCGAATCCACCACAATATGCGTGGGGCCTGTGCGTTCCCGGCACGGAATCTTTATCTGCAAGTGCTTGGCACGCCTTGCCATAGGCGAGTGATCCGGCACATCAAATTCCAGCGCCATCAACTTCATCAATGATCGGGCAAAGCCTTCAAGGGCGCGGTAAGGCAAATGGAACGTCGCCTTTATCACCAATAACACCTGGATTGCCATATCCGAATACTTCATCGGCGCACCCTTTTTTCCGCTGGGGGCCGGACGCCAGTGGTTGCGCACAAACTCTTCGTCAAACCACACCGTCAGGTTACCTCGCTGCACCAGCGCCCGATCGTACTCTGCCCAGTTAGTCACGCGCCATTTACTTTTTTGGCGGGTCGACGTGGCGTTCGAACAATCTGATTGTGTTTTCATGACGATTCTCCGATGCGGTTGAACTTTAGGAATAGTTTAGACCATTTGATGATTTATGCACCAACGCCCTTCCATAGTAGTTATTGCTCGCAGATTGGTTGCTTTTCAATGAATTCTTCAATTCTATCAGATATAGCGTAGCTAAGTAATCAGGCTTAAGTTTTGGTGCATTTTAACAACCTAAGTCATTGAAAATAAATACACTGTTTTGCAAAAACTTTTGATGGATTACTTAAAATCGCACAACCTTGCCTAGAATAGCCATTCATGGCACAAGTATTCTGAAACATAATAGAAACAAAGCAAAGCGCCGCATTGATATATTTCTTCAATATATCGCCTTATTTTTAACGTTAGTCTTGTTGTTATGTGCTGAATTACGTCACGCACGGTATTGAGCAATGTCCCCATATTTCTGCCTTCACACCCAGTAATACATGACAACTCATTGTTTAATAACTAGCTCTAATAATGACGCGCTTTTTTTGCGACCTAGTAGTTAACACTTCCCAAATTGATTTTGACTTTAATTTGTTCAGCCATAACAGCCGTTCTTGGATTCTAAATAACAGAATAAGTCAACAAATATATTTTCAATGATTTTTTCAAAATTTGTGTCTTGCGGCACTGCAAATAGTAATTAGTGGATGCACTCAACTAACTACGGAGAAAAATCATTATGAAATTTAAATACACATGACAGCGTTTCTGAAGATCACATTCAACTATCGGTACATTGCAATGAATTTTTACTGTTCTGTTTTAAAGAACAATACATCTGCATGTCAGCATTTTTGAAACTGTAAATACTTATATGAAAAGGATGCACCATGCTTTTCAACTTACGCAAACAACACTAAGTTGTTCTTAGAACAAAACTAAGAACAGTCATTTATAGGATTAATAACATGATATTAAGAAAAAACGCTAAAGATAGCAAACCAAAAGAAAAGCTTATTATCGACATGATTGCTTTTACCTCACCGATTAAAGATAAGAAAAAAATGTCATTAATAAACAGGATCAACAGTCCAGATTTAAAGGAGTCATACAAAATCAAAGTCTATGGTTCCAATTATGGCCGATACAACAACAACTATAAGGTTGAAATTTATGATGGAAACAGTATCGAGCTGTCAATGTATCCAATAAACAAAAGCCATAACTTTATCAGGATTAAATACAATCCGGCAAAGCTAGGTAAGGTTGGGCGGAAAAAGTTAAGGAGGTTTTTAATCAAACTGCTCGGCCTTGATATTTTGAAGACCCTCTATTTTCATGCAACTGTTACTAGGCTTGATTTGACCTTGGATGTATTTAACATGGAGCCGAATTTGTATATCCACAAAAGCAAGGTATCACGATCTGCTATTTTTAGGGCAAAAAACGGGGATATTGCTTCTCAAATTGTAGGTAGTGATCAAAGCGATTGCAGGGTAACAATGTATGACAAAACCCTTGAACAAGGACATAAAGAAAACGGACGTAGTGCAAATTACCAGCGCATTGAAATCAGAATGCGCGAATTGAACTGCACAATGGCTGAATTAACTGATGACTTGATGAGAGAGTTTGAAAAACTCAATTTCTTCTGTGATGAGTTTTTTGATGATGCAGGCTTCAGTGAAAACTTCAAAGATGATGTTTATGACAATGGCCTTAATTTTGCCCTGAGTCAACTAGACGATAACTCGCGCCGTCGTTACCGGAGATATTTAAAAGACAATCAGGTATATCCGATTTCACTTGAGTGCGTCAGCTTTAATGAAGCGCATAGAGAGGCTTTTAGTAGCTTAATACATTTAGAGTATCGCGATGAGTTTCTTGGCAAAGCGGCTTAAGGCATTACATGACAATCGTCAGTATTTTTTGCATCGGTATTTACAGGATACAAAGTCAATTTTGGCGATTTTTAGCTGTTAATTAGTAATTCAAAAGCGCTTGGTCAATAAACTCAATTTACCAAGCGCCTACATTCCAATATTTTTTAAGACCTTAGAGGTCTTAGGAGTAACACATGAGTAAGAACGATACCGCATTACAATTCGTGGGCACTTTAAAATCACATCACAGAATATATGATGATAAAAAAGGCAATTGCTACATTGAAGATAAATCTAAATATAGTGATTCTTCATTTTACAGAGCTATCGGAGAACAAGATACCAATATGTATTTAAACGAACTGTTTCTTAAAAAATTTAGTGATTTAATGACTGACGCGGCATTAAAGAAAGTTAATGCTATGTTGGTTCATGAAACAAAAACAAGAGGTGAGAAATATAATATAAATTTCAGAGTAGCAAAATTAGACGACAAAATTTATATCAATGCAGGAAATGGAAAGGTTATAAAAATAACCTCTCAGGAAGTAATTAAAGTAAAAACTAACAAAGTTAAGTTTGAAATTCACGATAGCATCGGTTGCATAGCTAACCCTGATTTAGACAATGGTGACATTGATTTACTAAAAAAATATATACCCGTAGGGCAAGCTGATTTTAAATTAATTCTGGTTTTTATTTTTAATGCGTTTTTTACTGACACTCACTATTTATTGCTTGCCTTAATCGGCCCTGCGGGATCGGCAAAGTCATTTATTCAAAAAGTGATAAAAACAGTGATTGATCCAAGCCCTATAATGCTGAGAAATCAATTCAAACAAGATGAAGATTTAGTGATAGCAGCGGAGCATTGCCATGTGATCGATATGAATAATGTTTCTACTTTATCAAAGTCAATTCAAGACACGTTATGTACAATACTTACAAGTGGAGTTGCCTCGGGTCGCAAAAAATTTACTGATAAATCTGAATCAGCAATCCATACGCACAATCCAGTAATACTAAATGGGATTGGTAATATCGTTACGCGTGATGATTTATATGAAAGGTCTATTGTAATTAATTTAAAAAAACTAAAGGACACAAATATTAAGCCAATAAGTGAAAAAAAATTAACAGAAGATTTTAATAACGACCTACCTAAGATTATTGGCGGCATATACAATGCACTTAGTTTTATTCTCGAAGAATATGAGACTTTTGAAACCCCTGGCGAATTAAATCGGATGGCAGATTTTCATGTGTTAGGCTGTGTTACTGAAAAAGCCTTAGGATGGAAGGTAGGGTCATTTACCAAAGCCTATAATGCAAACATTGCTAATGCACAAGGCGATGTTCTTGATGGTTCACCAGTTGCTCAAGCCATCGTCAAAATGATGAAACATGTCGAAACCAACTTCCAGGGAACTTACATAAAGTTGAAGGAAAGTTTGAGCTGTTACGGTGATATTGGAAATATTGACCCAAGAAAATTAAGCGCTGAAATTGATCGTATTAGTGATTCATTGCGAAATATCCATGGTATAGAAATAACCAAGCTTCCTCGTTCGAATAGCGGTAGCCGCTTGAAAATCTGCATGATTTAAGATTTAACCTGCACGACATACATTTTCAGTTTTTTCGGTTATGTATGTCGTGTATGTGGTTTTATTAGATAAATACCATTATATTTCATAGACTAACAGCACGTTTATCGTATATTTAATAAATAATAACTTATTCGGCGTTAAAAACTTTCACGAAAAGAGTGTGGATAAATGATAAAAGGCAGTTTAACGGATGATTATAACAGCACCCGCAGACATCATAGTTTTTTGAAGTACCATCAATTCCCTGGCAGCGATGAAGCAGTCATTCAATGCTGCGTCTTGTTATGCTAAGGCGTTTTTAAGACTTATTTTAAGAATTTCGGTTCTTTTGGTAACGAACTCATCAAAATTATCTAGCTCTAAATTTACATCAGGGATAAGGTGACTCAACAAAAAAGAATTTTTTTCTTTAACCATTATTTCTTTTTCGACCCAGTTCTTTAAAGTCTTCTCATTTTTTGACATATTTTCGTTAGCATCAAGCATTTGCAGATTCTTCAGAGAATTGTATGTGTTCCAACCATATTTCTCCTTAAACTCGTCACTTAACTCCTTGTAACTAACCTCTGGATGCAAGTGGTCTTTATGAAAGTCATTGTTTTTATAATCAAGGTTTGGAAAAAGTAAGGCTAACAGTGAGAACGCGTAGTTGTCATCTTTTTGAGTTAGTAAAAGTTCTTCTATAAACTCATCACTAACGCCAGTATCCTTTCTTATTTGATTATTTATTGAGTCAACAGGAAAAGCATTTAATTTTTCTAAAATTGGTTCTTTAGCAATATCATCAGTAAATGCTTTTCTAATTTGAGTAAGGACGCTATCTGATGTGCCGCCAAACAATCTTTTAACTAGAGAAGCATGCAACCATTTTTTTATAATTTTACGATCCTCTGCATATTCTATTTTTTTATGGAATTCTTTTTCAATCCCTCGATGATATAGGTAATAAATTATAGGGATCAAAGCGTTTTTAGAGGTTAATGTTGCATCAGTAAATCCAAAAGACTTAATTAAGTCGAAGGTAGAAAGAATTGTGTTTCTTATTTTATCCCATTCATTTTCAAAACTTTTGGCGTTAGATTTTGAAAAATTAGTTACTTTAAATTTTATATCTTTACTGTGTAAATAAAGGAATGATTTTAATATAAAGTCTTTCGATATAATGAAACCTTTGTCTCGAATGCTATCTGTTAAATTGTGAATTTCTTTTCTTGCATCTTTTTTCTCCCAATTAGCCACAGCAATTGACATTATCAAATCTGAAAAATTTAATGGCTCTCCACCACTATTTATCCGAATAAATATGTTTAAAGCTTTGTCTATTTGCTGTTCTTTTTCGAGATAAAAATTAATAAGGGGCTTTGAATGAATCACATTTTTTAATGTTGATAGCGTTCGATATGTGAACTCATTAGACTTAAGATCGTTTTTATCCAAATATTTATTGAATTCAAAATCATCGGAAAGTCCAAATATATTAGAAACCTTAAACCAATTTTCTCCTCTGCTTTGAGACTCTTTGTCGTTAAGAAATTTAAACTCAAAAATTCTACCGTCCTCTTCATCTTCTAATGACTTGCTGACATTGAGATATAGCCTACGTGTTGGGTACACTCTCTCGGAATTTTCCTCTTTTAATCGTGGTGTTCTATATGCGTATGTCCCTCTAAGGCCTATATATAAAGATGTTAAGCGTTGTTGTCCATCCAATACGGCGGTGAAATCAATGTGACCATTTGTAGGAAATTCCTCATTATGGGTTTTATACTTTTGCCTAAACTCGCGAATAAATTTATAAAACTTAAAGTCTTCTTTTGTATCGCCTTCAACTCTCCAAAATAAAAATGAGCTAATTGGATAATTTCTCATTACTGAATCGAATAACCATTCTATTTTTTCGTGCTTCCATTCAAATTCTCTTTGAATAGAAGGCAATAAATATTTGTTCTCTTCGATATTTCGGATAGCTTCCGCAATAGTTATCGGGGTTTGAAATGACATTCTTACTCCAAGGGTATAATGCTAATTGACATAGCTAATTTAGAAGATCTTGCTTTGATTGATTGATTGATTGATTTCTTTAATTATTAAGTTTAGCTTAACAATCGTGAAGTTATATTGCTGATTGCTATACGATGCAAGCATTTTCTAGTAAGTTACAATGATTGCTTCTCAGCACTAAGCAAATCTCGATTGTTGCACTAACAGAATGAGGATTTATATCATGGGCATACCAAAACGCAAACAGCCAGTAAAAACTGGAATAAAACCATTACAAACTAAAGCAGAATCATTAACACCATTAATGGTTAATAAGTTAGTTGATTCAAGTCAGTCCGTGGAAGGAAGCCAATGGAACCATTGGCAAACCATTCTGACCGTATGACCAAAGCTGAGGCTAAGAATGCCATAAAGACGATAAAGGCCAATGCTTCTTCTCTCATGGAGAAATGCTATGACTTCGCAACTCGGGAGGGATACTTAGCACTGGGATACGCGTCTTTTAAGGAGTGCATTACCAATGAGCTGGCTACTGTTATTTCTTACGATTATGCCCATAAGATGAAGAATGCTGGCGAAGTTCACATGATTATTGCTCCAGACACCCCAATGGGCAGCATTGCAGAAAGTGTCTTAAGGCCTTTGCATAGACTGCCTGATGATCAAAAGAAAGTTGTTTGGGATCAAACGGTACAAGAATGTGGTGATGTTACCAAGGTGACTGCCGATATAGCTAAAAACGTCATTAAATCAATGGGACTTGAGAAACCTACTGCAAACCGCAAAAGTAAAGCCGATTCAAATAAACAAGCTGAGAATGACTTAAAAAATGACTCACCTTCTGGAGTCATTCCTAACCCACAGTTACAAGAACGACTACAACAAAGTGCGCTTGAAATAATCAAGGCGTTTATTATCGACAATGGGAGTCAGTACGATTCTAAAGATAATTTCGAGGCAGCGTTGCAATTCACCGTAGACAATCTGTTTAGCTTTCTTGCTGAGCAATACGACAGCTTATACGGCAAGTAAACAGTAAAAATTTAACTTTTCAGCCCAATCATATCAAGCACGTATTTATATTCTTCGTGGATACACCCAAAGGCATTGCACCAAGGATGGTGCAGAAAACCCCAGTTTCTAATTGCGCCTTAATAACGTTTAACCGAAGTCATTTGTAGGCAGCAGCCAGTTGACAATTGTCAATTGAGACTCGTTATCGGGTTAGGTATTCATCGCTACCTTTAGATTGCCATTCATCAGGTATTGCTATTGCTTGTATTTCGTTAATCCTCGCAAGTTATCCTTCTTCCACATGTAGCCTCTAATCGTATTTTTTAGCTAAAAATGCTCAAACCCGAATAATCATAAGATATTGATATTATTAGTATTTATAACAAATAATGCTTGATTTTTAGTTAATGATATGTTATATTGTATCAGCGGCATGTATTAGCTAAAAATGTCGCATATTCCCCTCGACGCCCCTCAAATTCATCACGTTTGTTCCTAAATCATCAGGTTTGAAACTCTGGTGCGCTTTCGCGTGCGCGTAGGTTTTTGAGCGCGTAGAGGGTCATTCATTATTTTACGGAGATCGTTATGACGACACTTGCTATCACTGAAGCCCTCATACCTAGCATTGAGCCCTTGGCTGACATCCTGGTGCAAACCAGTGAGAGTTATCAGCAGTTGCTGAAACAACCGGAGTCCCATGCCTACTGCCTTGAAGCAGGTCGTAGTGTGCGGTATTTATCATCCCGTTATGCCGACGTGTTGACTGCGGCATTTGATTACGTGCCGGAATCGGACGATGACTGCGATGATTGGGAAGACGAAGAGGATACGTCTTCAGAGGAGGAGCCGGGAGACTAATCAAGCAACTTAAAATTGACGCTAGATAAACATCACAATGAAAAAACGCGGTGGGCTTAACTTTGACGAGTTGTCCACCGCGTATTTTTCAATATACCTTTTCAATTACCGGAGAAATTTATCATGAATACAACTACACATTCAACCACATCCGTATTACCTGCGCCTCGCTTCGTTCTAGGCAATTTGTATAACACGCCTGGAGCGCAGGACATCATGCAGCGTTACCAAATCAACCCTTTAGAACTGATTAAACGCCATGTAAGCGGCGATTGGGGCGATGTCTGTCCCGAAGATGCACAAGCTAACGAAGATGCCCTTAAATTTGGTTCCCGCATTCTGTCAGCGTATGTATTACAGCCACCGACAGGCGAGGATAAGACATTAACGCCGGTCAAAGTGTGGCTGATTACCGAAGCAGACCGAAGTGTAACGACTATTTTATTGCCGGAAGAGTATTGAGACCGCTCTCGTTCATCCTTTCTTTTAATCACTTGGAGACATTGCCATGACTCAGAAAAACGAAACCCCAACAGAAGCAAAAGTAAAACCGGAAACCAAAGTCGTACCGGTAACTAAAGCCGTAGCAGAAAATCCGGTAGCAACACTAGATAAACCGGTAAAAACCCCGGAAACATCTGACATCAAACCGGATGCTTCTGAACCATCACCCGCGCCAA
>JAUYEP010000372.1 GCA_030689765.1 Methylovulum sp. | reverse complement strand
TTCCCATGCTCCGCGTCACTGCCCACAGTTAAGAAAAAATGCCACTAAAGCAAATAGTTATGTTGATAAATCCCCCCTAGCCCCCCTTTTCCAAAGGGGGGAATTACAGCGTTTTAAGATTAGGTTAATAACATTAAATTTAGCGGGTGGAGTACAAACCTAGGTTGGTACTCCGTTACCTCACTAACCGATGTTGAAACCGCTGTAACGTCTTCTTCGCTGACCTTGTAAGGCGGCGAACCCCCCCTTTGAAAAAGGGGGAGCGAGGGGGATTTTTATTGACTTATTCCTTAACTGTGGGCAGTGCTTCCTAAGCCACCACCTTGTCAAATTTAAAACGCAATAGTCGCCTTCCGCAGACGGTCATTAATGGCCTGCCATGCCGCCGTTTCTGGCGGCTGTTCGACTAAAATCATATCCAGTTGCAAACCATCTAGCTCCCGCAATGAGGCATATAACGCTTGTGCATAACTATCTGCTTGCTCAGGTACATGGATAATGTGAACGCGCTTGCTGGCGACCAGCGGGTGCCGATAAGCCAATACACCGACGCGTTTGCCGTCCGTAGTTAGCTGTTGAATGCCAGCGGGTAAATCAACAGTTGGACACCGCATCGCTACTGTCGTTGGGGCGTAATGCAAAGCCATCATGCCGGGCGCGCGTAGCGTTGCAGATTGCGCGGATACCGGCATCAGCAGTCCGGTTTGTAATACGGCTTCAATATCAAACGGCGTGATATGCCCAGGCCTCAACAATCGGGGGTGGCCGCCACTCAAATCTACAATGGTTGATTCCACGCCCACCTGACAAGCACCGCCATCGAGGATAAGATCGACCGCATCGCCCAGTTCTTCTACAACATGACTGGCTTGCGTTGGGCTAATTCGGCAGAAACGGTTCGCAGAGGGCGCGGCAATCCCGCCATCAAAGGCCTGCAATAAACCTAGCGCGAGCGGATGGTTAGGCACACGCAAGGCGACGGTGGCCTGTCCGCCCGTCACCGTCATCGACACGCAAGGTTTTTTACTCAATATCAATGCCAACGGGCCAGGCCAGAAATGCGCCGCCAGTTTCCATGCGGCATCAGGCACAACTGCCGCCCAGTCGGTCAGTGCCTCAGCGTCTTTGATATGCACGATCAGCGGATGGTCAGCAGGGCGTCCTTTGGCAGCAAAAATGCGCCGTACCGCGTCAGGATTAGCGGCATCAGCACCTAAGCCATAAACCGTTTCAGTTGGAAAGGCGACCAGACGGCCTTGCCGCAATAATTGCACGGCATAGCCAATAGCGGCGGCATCCGCAGTAGGCATCAGTTTCATAGCATTATTTATAGTTTTCATTTAATGTTATTTTTATATTATTGAGTAACTGCTCACCCATAAGCCAAGCCATTGATAAATAGGGGAGTAAAATGGCTTCAGCCATTTTTTCAACGGCTAAAGCCGTTGAACTCCGGTAAACTCCGGCACACAGTCTGATTGCCCACCGCTTATATTGGCATTATACCGTCACGCCCTGGCACATACCCAAACGTCAACCCGGCCCACACCGGCTTTTTTTAATACCGTTGCCAGTTCATGCGCGGTTGAGCCGGTCGTCATGACATCATCAAGTATCGCAATATGTTGGGCGCTTATTGGCTTAATGACGGTAAAGGCATTTTTAAGGTTTTTGCGGCGCTGTTTGGCGGTTAATCGGGTTTGGTGCGGGGTGTTGCGGTGTCTGCTGCAACTGTTCAGATCCAGCGGTATTTGTAATTCGCGGGAGACGGTCCTGGCGATTTCTATCGCCTGATTAAAGCCCCGTTCGCGGTAACGGGAGGGATGTAACGGGACGGGGAGTATAAGTTCGGGTTTTGCTACCGTTTGCAGTAGATAGTGCGCTAATAATTGACCAAGCAAACGGGCATTTTTGAAGTCGGCACGAAATTTCAAGGCCATTATCAAGTGTTGTATCGCACCCTGATAAATGAACGGCGCGACCGTTTCGTCAAAGGCGGGACGCTTACTCAGGCAGCGGCCGCAACGTACCTGAATAACCGTGGGCATTTCCAGCAATTCTGCACACTGATAACAGCATTGCGTGTTTCTGGCTAAATGCCGGTAACACGGGAGGCAAAGATCGCGGTTATCGTGGCCTGCATTTGCGCATAACAGACAGGTAGGCGGCAGCAGATAATTCTGTATAATGTTAAGCCAGTTGTAACCCATTTTTATAAGAATAAGTTGATAAGTGTGGTTGTTGTCACTCTTAATACAACTATAGCCGGAGAATCACAAAATGTCTGCACTACGCCATGATTGGCAAGCGTCCGAAGTTCAAGCCCTGTTTAGCTTGCCTTTTAATGATCTGATATTTAAAGCACAAACCCTGCACCGTGTGCATTTTGACCCTAACGAAGTGCAAATCAGCAGCCTGTTGAGCATTAAAACCGGTTCATGTGCCGAAGATTGCGGTTATTGCCCGCAAAGCGCCCGTTATGATTCGGGCTTGACACCCCAAGCATTAATGCCGGTTGATAAGGTCTTGCAGGCGGCGCAACAGGCGAAAGATCAAGGCGCATCGCGGTTTTGCATGGGTGCGGCGTGGCGCCAACCGAAAGACCGCGACATTGAGCGGGTGGTTGAAATGGTCCAAGGCGTCAAGGCCTTAGGCATGGAAACCTGCGTCACGCTGGGCATGTTGACCGACACGCAAACCGCCCGTCTCAAAGAAGGCGGCCTTGATTATTACAACCACAACCTGGATACGTCTGAGGATTATTATTCACAAGTCATCACGACGCGTAGCTATCAAGACCGGCTGGACACCTTGGCGCGGGTCAGGGAGGCGGGGATTAATGTCTGTTGCGGCGGTATCGTCGGCATGGGTGAGAGCGATAAAGACCGCGCCTTGTTATTGGTGCAATTGGCAAATATGCCAAAACACCCAGAAAGTGTGCCGATCAACATGCTGGTACAAGTTGAAGGCACACCGCTAATGGGCACTGAGCCGCTAGACCCGCTGACATTTATCCGCACGGTTGCCGTCGCCAGAATCATGATGCCGGCCTCGCGGGTACGTTTGTCAGCGGGCCGCAATAGCATGAGCGATGAAATGCAGGCGCTGTGTTTTCTGGCTGGTGCAAATTCTATTTTTTACGGCGATAAATTATTGACGACCGATAATCCGATGACCAACCACGATTTGGCCTTGTTTGAACGTCTGGGCTTACATGCAGGCGGTTCGAGTTACGCGCTTGCATCGTAAGTGATGATGACATGGATCGGGTTTTTCACTGTCGGCAGTTATTTAAGATAAAATCCACCTCTCCTTTATTTCTTTGTTAATCGCCATGCCCCTTTCTCAAGTTACTATCAAAGGCTTTAAGTCAATTGTCGACCAAACCATCGACTTGGGGCAACTCAATGTGTTTATTGGCACAAATGGGGCAGGCAAAAGCAATTTTCTGGAAGCGATTGGTGTCTTGTCATGCGCTGTAGATGGCAAAGTTGATTACAGCAAATTGGCTGATCGGGGTACAAGGTTATCTGCTCCTGAAGTGTTCAAAAGCTCATTTAAGAACTTGGGGCGCAAAAACACGTTTTCGCTTGATGCTAAACTAGGTGACCTCAGTTATCACGCCAATATTAATGCCAATACTGAAGCCGAATTTATTTTTTCGGCGGAAACAATTAGTAATGCCGAAAAAAAATTAGGTGGACGCAGTAACAGAGGGATAACTATTGCCGACTTGGATAAGGCATTATTTGCCAAGTTGCCTAGCCAACAAAGTGTTGTTTCGACACTGGAAACACTGGGACGTTTTAGTGATGACGAGCTTAAAGAGCTTAAGGCATTACAACGGTATGCGATTTACGCGCTGTCTACACCTATTTTACGAGGTGTTTCACCCGATGGCAGCAACAAAGAACCGCTAGGTTTGTATGGGGGGGGGTTAGCGACAGCATTGTCCGAAGCCATTGGTGAAGCAGCCAAAATCTCTGTACCCCACGACTTGCATCGGTTTTTTTCATTGTTGGATTGGTTCGAAATGATTGGCACAACTGATGAAATTTCTGAAAAACTCCAATCAAAACACTTGCATACAGGTAAAAATGTAGCCAGATACCGTGATAAGTTCATGGGCATAAAATTTAACAATCTTTATGCTTACGATGTTAGTGAAGGGGCTTTGTACGTTCTATTCATACTTGTGCTTTTGTTACATAAAAAATCCCCTTCCTTGTTTGCACTAGACAATGTCGACAATGCCTTAAATCCTGGCATGGTTCGCGGCATGATGGGTCATATTGTTGAGCTTCTCAAAGATATGCCGGAAAAACAAATTCTTATGACTACGCATAATCCAACCACTTTAGACGCGGTGGATTTGTTCAACCCTCAGCATCGCTTGTTTGTCGTACAACGCAATAAGCGGGGACATACCGAAATAAATCATATTGAGCCTCCGCCAGGCTTCACCCGCGAAACATGGGTTGAAAAACACGGTGGTATGCGTCTGTCAGAAATTTGGCTGTCAGGAGCCATCGGCGGTTTGGCAACGGAATTTTAGTCATGGCTGAAAAAATTATGCTCTTGGTCTGCGAAGGCGAAACTGATCTTTATGTTTTCCAGGCATTGACCAAATATTTTTCCACCCCTGAAATCCGCTTGGTCGTGGTATCTCTTGCGCCGCAACGAGATGCCACCAGCGGCACCTATCCGGCCCACGGCTTCGGTGATGTACTTAGGCAACTCGCAATAAATATTCCCCCCTTTATAAAAGGGGGGCAGGGGGGATTTTAAGAATGGCAGTTGCACATCAAATCCCCCCTAACCCCCCTTTTATAAAGGGGGGAAATCAGATGAATGTTTGTTGCTGCGTGGGTAGTTATTTATTGCGCGTTACCTTAACTGGTGTGCCGCCAACCGCGACAAACTACAAATGATGATTGATTTTCGCGGTGCGGCTGCTTTATTTGTACAAATGGACACTGATATTGCCCCGCAAATCCATCCTGAATGTGTCCAACTAGGCCATTCTGCAAGACTCTGTTGCCAAGATAAACTAAACCAACGTTTGGGAACAAACGCCGAACCTGCCCGTTGCCATTACATCCTTCCCACCCAACATACTGAAACCTGGCTGTTGGCAAGCCAAATCTATTCTGCTTTGGACATAAACCTAAATGCTGTCACCAATTACGAAATTCTTTCTGACATAGAACAACATTTGATCGCGCTCGGTTATAAAAGCAAACAAGGTGTGAATAAAAAAGCCGCCAGAAAATTAGATAAAAGACCTGCTGATAAATACAAAAAATACAGCAAACAACTTACCGAAAATCTTGTACTTGCTAGGCAGCGATGTGCAGAGCTAGACCGTTTATCGATTTTGTTTGAGCAACAAATCCAAATTTAAGGTAAGTATATTCATCATATCCCGTTAAATACTCGCCTAAACAAACACTGACCCAATGCCCCCTACTTTCACCCAATTAAATCTGCAACTAGAAACATTAACCGCCCAAAACCTCTACCGCTGCCGCCGCATCATTGATTCCCCGCAAGGTATCCATCTGCAACTGGACGGCAAGGCCGTCATCAATTTTTGCAGCAATGATTATCTGGGTCTGGCGAACCATCCTGCGGTGGCGCTGGCGTTTAAAAACGCGGTTGACCGTTACGGCGTGGGCAGTGGCTCGGCGCATTTGATTTGCGGACACAACACGGCGCATCACGCGCTGGAGGAAGAGCTAGCAGCATTTACCCGACGCGAACGGGCGTTGCTGTTTTCCACCGGTTACCTGGCTAATCTGGGCGTTATCGCGGCGTTGGTCGGGCGCGGCGATGCGGTGTTTGAAGACCGGTTGAACCATGCCTCGCTGCTTGATGGCGGTTTGTTATCAGGGGCGCGGTTTAAACGTTATGCCCATGCCGATGCCGCTGACCTTGCTAGCCATCTGGCAAACGCCGCTGGTAACCAATTGATTGTCAGCGATGGTGTATTCAGCATGGATGGTGATTTTGCGCCGCTAACAAATCTGGCTGATGTTGCCAAGCAGCACGGGGCGTGGCTGATGGTCGATGACGCGCACGGTTTGGGCGTTATCGGGGAACAGGGTGGCGGGTTGCTGGACTATTACGGATTAAGCCAAGCGGATGTGCCAGTGCTGATGGGCACGTTGGGCAAAGCTTTAGGCACGTTCGGCGCGTTTGTCGCAGGTTCTGAAGTCTTGATTGAAACCCTGATCCAAAAAGCCAGAACCTATATTTACACCACCGCATTGCCGCCCGCGATAGCCGAAGCGACACGGGCGAGTTTGAAAATCGTCATCACCGAAAGCTGGCGCAGGGATAAACTGGACACGCTGGTCAAGCGTTTCAGACGGGGGGCGGGGCAGTTGGGTTTAGCGTTGATGCCTTCTGCATCGGCGATACAGCCTATCGTCATCGGTGACAGCCGGACAACCGTTGCCGTCAGCCAAGCCTTGCTGGATGCAGGTTTCCTGGTCAGCGCGATACGTCCGCCTACCGTGCCGCAAGGCAGTGCGCGTTTACGGGTGACCTTTTCGGCCTTGCATGAAGAACAGCAGGTTGACCGTTTACTTGATGCGCTTGCTAAAGCGGCTTTATCTGCTGAAGGCCTCGCGTGACAACAATCCACCAACACACCTTCGGCACCGGCAAACCCATCGTATTAGTCCACGGCTGGGCGATGCACAGCGGTATCTGGCAAGATTTTGCCCAGCAACTGGCACAGCATTATCAAGTGACCTGTATTGATTTGCCCGGACACGGGGGCAGCGAAAAAATAACGCCATACACCTTGGAACAGATCGGTGACACCTTGGTTAATGCCGTTACCGATGAGCGCAGTTGCTGGCTGGGTTGGTCTTTGGGCGCAACCGTCGTGCTGGATATAGCCCAGCGTTATCCTGAGCGTGTTGACGCGCTAATTTTATTGTCTGGAAACCCCTGTTTTGTCCAAAAATACCACGAGACGCTTGCCGGACAATGGCCTGGCATGAAAACGCTGTTGTTGGAGCAGTTTGCCAACCAATTGGCTGAAAACTGCATGATGACCTTAGTGCGTTTTTTGTCCTTGCAAGTGCAAGGCTTGGGTAACACCAAGGGCTTTTTGCAGCAGTTGAAAACAGCCGCGTCCAAATACCCTGCGCCGGATACCGAAACCTTACAGGGTGGTTTGGACATACTGAAACACGCCGATTTAAGGGCGGCCTTGGCTGACATCGATAAACCCGTATTGACGCTGTTAGGCGGCCTAGACACGTTAGTCCCTGCCGCAGTCGGGCAAGCCATGCAGCAACAGTTGCCAAAAATGCAGTTGCACTGCATCAATCAAGCGGCACATGCGCCGTTTTTATCGCACCAACAAGAGACTGTTGAGATTATTTCCCATTTTATGGATGAACTAGGTCGCTTAAGTTTTGATAAACCTAAGCTTAGGCAATCATTTTCTGACGCTTCGGCAACTTATGACAGCGTTGCACAATTACAGCGCACGGTCGGGCAGTCATTATTAACGGCTGCCGATACGGCACAGTTAAGCGGTACGCTGCTGGACATCGGTTGTGGCACAGGGTTTTTAACGGGTGAGCTATTGGCTTTGTCGCGTTGTAGCTTGGTGATCGCGTTGGACATTGCCTTACCGATGCTGCAACTCACCCGGCATAAATTGCCCGATAACGGTAATGTGCATTATGTCTGCGCCGATGCAGAAGCGTTGCCGCTGGCTGGACACAGCATAGAGCATGTGTTTTCAAATCTCGCGTTGCAATGGTGCAGTCATCCCGACACGGCTTTTAATGATATTAAACGGGTGTTAAAACCGGGTGGACAATTGGCATTTTCGACGTTTGGTACACACACGTTGCAGGAATTAAAAGCCGCGTGGGCGACTGTTGACGGTTATAGCCATGTAAATGACTTTTATAATCAGGATGACATCGGCTATTTTTTGCAGCAAGCAGGGTTTGTAAACATTAACCTGAACAGCACAACTTATCTGCCGCGCTACGGGTCCGTTCAGGCATTGATGCGCGAGTTAAAATGCCTGGGCGCACATAATGTGCTGGTAGGCCGCAACAAGCAGTTAACCACTAAAACCGCGCTGCAAAACATGATAGCCGCTTACCAAACGGCGTCAATTGATGGGTCGATTAGCGCAACATTTGAAGTCATTACGGTTACGGCAAGCTGATGAAGAAAGGTTATTTTATTACTGGCACCGATACCAACGTCGGCAAAACTACTGCGACGGTTGCACTAATGCACTATTTCAAACAACAAGGCAAAACCGTTGCCGGCATGAAACCGGTGGCATCCGGTTGTGTGATGCAGCAGGGGCAGTTAAAAAATGACGATGCCTTGCTGATGCAGCGCTATGCGTCACTGCCCATCGATTATGCGTTAATCAATCCTTATGCCTACGCGCCCGCTGTTTCGCCGCATATTGCAGGCCAACATAATCCTGTCGATCTGAACACCGTGCTTGCCGGATTTAACCGCTTGCAGGCACTGGCTGACATCGTGCTGGTCGAAGGTGCTGGCGGCTGGTACGCGCCTGTCAATCAAGCTGAAGACATCAGTGATTTGGCAAAAATGCTGGCGTTGCCCGTTATCATCGTCGTCGCAATCCGGCTGGGCTGCATCAACCATGCAAAACTGACCTATCAGGCGGTTTTGCATTCAGGGCTTTGCTGTGCCGGCTGGATTGCAGTATGTATCGATGCCAACATGCTGAACCGTGAAGAAAATATCCTCACGATAAAAGCAATGCTCGATGCCCCGCTATTGGGCGTGTTGCCTTATCAGGAACGCGCTGATTTCAACTTTTTGGCCGAAAAGTTTGATGGCGCAATGCTGTGCTGATAAATATCCCCCCCTTTGTAAAAGGGGGGCAGGGGGGATTTTAAGAATGGCAGTTGCACATCAAATCCCCCCTAACCCCCCTTTTATAAAGGGGGGGATCAGATGAATGTTTGTTGCTGCGTGGGTAGTTATTTATTGCGAGTTACCTTAGATGCCACATCACCCAATCTCTTGAATATTACCTTTCACTAATATATAGTCAATGGCAATCGTGACCTTTCGGCACGATTCAACAAGACAAAAAGTCTGAGGAGATTTTATGTTTGACTATAACAATAATAATTATTCCCGCCGCCGTTTTCTCACCCAGTCCAGCCTGGGATTACTCACTTTGTCAGGTATGCCAGGCTTGCTCAACGCCATGGAAGGTATGCAGGCGATGCCAAAATTGACACCGCGCCAAGCCTCGCCAAATTTTAAACCGGATGTTGAAATTGAGTTGTCCTGTAAGCAAGGCTCTGTGCCCATTCTGGTCGGCCAGCAAACCAAGGTGATGCAATACAGTGCAAAGCTATTGCTAGGGCCAAAAGAGGCCGTAACCAAAATACCCGGCTCGTATCTGGGGCCGATTTTGCGTTTTCAAAAAGGCCAGAAAGTACGCATCCATTTGCATAACGGCCTGTCAGAACCGACAGTCACGCACTGGCATGGCTTACATGTCCCTGCCGAAATGGATGGGCATCCGCTGTATGCCATCGACCCTGGCGCAAAGCTGGTCTATGAATTTGAAGTGCTAAACCGTGCCGGCATGAACATCTACCATCCGCATCCGCATGAAGCGACCGCGACGCAGGTTTATCACGGCTTGGCTGGCGCGTTGCTGGTTAATGATGAAGAAGAGGCCGCGCTTGGGCTGCCTTCGGGTGGCTATGAGATTCCTATCGTCATTCAGGATCGTCTTTTCGATTCCGAAAACCAGCTTGTTTATGCCCACGGCATGCACAACCGGATGACCGGTTTTTACGGCGACCGTGTACTGGTCAACGGCCGGGCCGATTTTCAAATGGATGTGGACAGCCGGGCGTATCGGCTACGTTTTATGAACGGTTCCAACGCGCGTATTTACAAACTGGGTTGGGATGATGGCACACCGCTCACCGTTATTGGCGTTGACGGCGGTTTACTGGAAGCACCAGAAACCAAACCTTATATTATGCTGGCGCCCGGTGAACGTCTGGATGTCTGGGCGGATTTCAGCGGACGCAGCGAAGGTTCGCAGTTGGTGATGCGTAGCCTGGCGTTTTCCGGCGTGTTACCGAAAATGGGCATGATGATGCACACCAGCAGCTTGCCGGTCGGCAGTGATTACCCTATTTTTACTGCCCGTGTCACCCGCAAAGTCAGCGACAGCCCCAAGCTGCCGTCTACCTTATCAAAAATAAACCGCTATAAAATCACCGACACCGCCAACCCCAATAACCCTGTCCCCATCGCCATTTCAGAAGGCCACATGGCGATGCTGCTGAATGGTCGGCCATACCGCTACAACGATCCGCTGCCAAGCGAGCGGATTCCGGTCAATACCATCCAGTTGATGGAAATTTTTCATGCGCATGGCGGTGGACATGGCAACCAACCGGCAAACGAAGGCCAAGGTGGCGGCATGATGGGCATGGGCGGTATGCGTCATGGTGGCATGGGCGGAATGGGTATGGGTGGTGGTATGGGAATGGGCGGCGGCATGGGCATGATGATGGCGATGGCGCATCCTATCCATTTACACGGGCAACAGTTTCAAATTGTCAGCCGCAGCATAGATACGGGCACAGAAGAGGATTATGCGACAGTACGGGAAGGCTTTATTGAAAGTGGGCTGAAAGACACCGTGCTGGTTATGCCGGGTGAAAAAGTCCGTATCATCAAGCCGTTCCAGGATTTTAAAGGCTTGTTTATGTACCATTGCCATAATCTTGAGCATGAAGATATGGGCATGATGCGTGAGTTTTTGGTGGAATAAACGCAGGATATTATGTAGTTGAATGAGCCATGTGGGTAAACAGCTTTATTGTTTGCCCACCAGTCTGAAATTTAAAAGATTGCGAATCTCGGCACATAACGCTAGGCCATTATTCATAATGTGTCCACATCATAATGACTTTTATCGCCTGTTCTTGTTCTAAAACCTCATAAACAAGCCGATGTTGTTTATTAATCCGTCTTGAAATTGCGCCTTTAAAATCACCATTTAAGAATTCAAATTCGGGCGGGTAAGCATAAGGGTCTTGGGCGATTAAATTTAAAAGTGCTTCTGCTTTACTTTTTAAATGGGATGCCTTGATTAACTGGGCATCTTTTTTAGCACGATGCGTATAGTAAAGTTTATACATCACCAATCCACAAACTCTGAGCAATCTTCCAGAGGTGTTTTCAAACCATCAATAATTGCTTGTTTAATTTCAGCATTTTTCGATAAATAATGGTTGTCGGATTCACTATTAAATTGTCTTGAGAGAAATAAAACAAAATCAAGCACTTCTTTTTGTGAATTTAAAGGGAGCTTGTTAATTTCTTGGCTAATTTTTTCTTGCAATGTGTTCATCATATTTTCCTCACGGTTTAACTTATGCCATAGGATGTGATTAAGCCATGTGGGCAAACAGCTTTATTGTTTGCCTTTATACCCTCGGGCACACACTTTGCCGATAAAAGCGATGGGCAAAACCGCCTGCCCACCTAGGCTATTCAGAATCAACAAGATGACTGGGTTGTTGTCGGTTTGTTTTTTCTTGATTTTCTTTTTTTAGCAAACAATCAACCAGCCCTCTCAGGTAAAGGATTTCTTGGGCTTGCTGTTCATTAATAAGCTGTTGCTTTTGTAATTCTAATTCGATTTTTGTATCTGAATTTTCGCAAACAGAGGCGCCAATATTGCAATGGGTTTGGCTATTGTGTGTGTTTGTAATTAAATTGATGACATTCTTCTCGCTTAAATCACATAGTTCTGCTAAATCGATACCGAATAATTCCGCGATTTGCTCTAGCCGTAATA
>JAUYEP010000371.1 GCA_030689765.1 Methylovulum sp. | reverse complement strand
GATACAAGGGCGGCTTAATCGGGGTGAAACGCCTTGGGGCGAAGCTTTTGAGCCATTATCTGATGCTTATATAGAAGCTATGCCAAGACGGGAAGGCGGCATCCCGCTCAACGACACCCACCAGCACATCATGAACCGCATCAACAGCCAAGCAGGCGGCGATTACGTCAGTGTCGGCCTTTTAGACCACCCTGAAACGCCCGGCTTGGCGATGGCGCACCAGTTCGGCATCGGTGTGCCCGCCCGCCCATTCATGCCGATATATAATGGGCAAGTAGATTTACCGCAAGCCTGGACGGCAGAAGTTCTGGCGATTATTGGGCGGCATCTTGATTTAATGCGCTAACGCCGCTTTATGCCGCATGTCCCCTAAGCCACTCCTTGAGCGCCTCGTTCATGCGCGTCTGCCAACCCTTGCCGGTGGCGCGGAAGGCTTCCAGCACACCATTATCAACACGCAAGGCAATTTGTGTCTTATCTGATCCAGAAGGTCGCCCTCGGTTTCGCGCCAAAGCAATGCCAGCGCGTAATTCCTCCTCAGTCGCAGGACGGTCGTCTTCATCGATGCCATCCCAAACATAATATCCCCCAGGCGGGGGCGTTTTCATAGCTTCAAGAATCTGCCCGCGCGTCATTTGATTTGTTTTCGATCCAGTCATAGTACACCTCCGATTCTAAATTGGCTTGCTTCTCTAAAGCTGATTATCCGCACTGCATTGTCACGCTCCAAATGCACAAGCGACAAAACGGCCAGCCGGTCCATTACATAAGAAAAAGACTGTAGGCGCTGCCCGCCATTTCTAACCACCGTTAAGTCCAAACGGTAACGCGAGCCAAGCACTTCACCCGCATCGGCAAAGTCCAGCCCGTGTTTTTGCAGGTTGGCTTGGCGTTTGTTTTCGTCCCAAGTGAGTTTATTTTTCATGTTAATAATTGTATATGCAATTATTTAATGTGACAAGCTGTTTTTGTTTGACAGCCATAGTCATCGCGGCTATGTTTTACGCCGGAGTCTTGAAATCTCCACACATAGCGGAACCCGCACCCGACAGACTAGCGGTTTTTTTGTGCCTGCCATTTTTCAACCATCTTCCTGACATCGGGAACATGGTCACGATCAATGTCGGGAATAGGCTAATACAAGACCCGCAAGGGAAATAGGCCTGACTGGCTATGTGCAGTTTCGAGCTCCTGACACCATTTGTTTTAAATCGAAATCACATAGGAGCCGCGTAGGGCGGGCAATGCTGTCCTGCCCACCGGTTTATTTATCCATGGTGGGCAATAAAGCGTTGCCCACCCTTGTATGATGAAATTAAATAAAAATAGCAGAGCAGATCAAGTACTCTTAAACCGTTCAATGGGAGGCCGTCCCACCCTGAGGACTGGTTGCCAAAACCAGAGCCTGTCAGGTTAGATTGGCCCCCGCCCTATTCACCCATACCGTGGAGTATCCAAGGCTTAGAGCCTGCATATACAAGGAAGGTAGGTGCATGCGCAGGGTCGGGAACCAGTGGGCAGTGTACTTTCTTTAACCCCATCCTTACAATCTCATATGACAAATGGCCCGCTTAATAAAACCGCCCCGGCAAAACCACCACTTTTCGCCGGCATTGATGTCGGGGTCGAGGGACTGGTTCTGGTGATCCGCAAAAACGGTAAACCCTTCGATCCGCAGAAGTTCGCCAACACACCCTCGGATCGAAGCCGATTGGTCAAGAAACTGGCCAAATTGCCAGGCATTGTCGTTTGCCTGGAGGCTACAGGCGTCTATCATTTCGACCTGTCCATCGCCTTGCATGATGCGGGGGTGCCGCTGATGGTGGTCAATCCCAAAGCCTCACATAATTTTGCTAAGGTGTTGATACCCAAAGGGCACAAGTGAAAAACAGCAAAACCGACGCGGCCGATGCCAATACCTTGGCCGAATACGCCGCACGGATGGATTTCGTCGCGTGGACTCGCCCGTCCAGCAATAAGATCGCTTTGCGTAGTTTCGCCCGACGCATTGACGCGCTGACCCGTCAGAAAGCGGCGGCCAAAAATCATTTGCATGCCCTCACCGCGACCTCGGAAACGCCCAAGGCCGTGCTCAAGGATGCACGGCTAGCCATTAGCCAGTTGGAGAAACGCATTGGTCTCTTGTCGGCGGAAGCGCTGGCCTTGATCGGCAATGCCCCCGAACTTACCCGTGTGTTCACGTTACTGGCCGGCGTCAAGGGGATTGCCAAAACCTATGATACTCCCCATAATTTAGACCAACAGTTAAGATAGAAAGCCTTACCCAAAAGGCAAACTAAACGATGGCAAATGTACGCAAGAACCACACAACGGAATTTAAAACCAAAGTGGCCGTTGAGGCGACCCGCCAACAAA
>JAUYEP010000114.1 GCA_030689765.1 Methylovulum sp. | reverse complement strand
GCAACGCGCCTCTGGCAAGAGCTTCGCCAGAAAGGCAGGGGAGAGGCCCCTGTCTCAGAAGCCACGGGAAAGTTCAACCCCATGTCCACCTTCGCGCGCCCCTCAGGCTACCGCTCCTCCACCGCAACTGCTCGCGTGTCCGAAAACCTCACCCTCTACGGCCATCATGGCCACCACGACGAACCAGAGCACCGGCCGTTCCCCACCGACGACGTGCTCGATGGCATCATCGCCTCCCTGTTCGACAACATCGCCCAGCCGTTGGACGACTCCGCCCTCCAGCCCGACATCGCCGACTTGCTCTGGTCACTGGTCAACCTCTTCCACCACAAGGCCAGCTTCGTGCAGCGCCTCCTCGACAGCAACGAATTGAAGCAGAAGGCCGCGCACGAGCAGGACGACCGATCGGAAATCTCAAGCGTTGCCTTGGAACGCCTCATCGAAAAGGGCCAACTGCTGGTCGAAAAGCGCGCCGCCTTCCAGCGCATGCGCGACCAAGCCGCAGAACAATACGCCGAACATACCGGCTCAGTCTGGCTTCCCCGTTCCGGCTCCAAGGTCAGCCACAAGCCCATGACCGCCGCCGTCGTCGACAGCCGCGATTACATCAACGCCAAGCGCCGTGCGGAAACCGAAATCATGCTGCCCGATGGCCCCAAGGTCGCCTTCGCCGGAGGTCCCAACTACAACGACCACGTCGCCATCTGGAAGGTGCTGGACGCCGCCCGCGCGAAGCATCCCGACATGGTGCTCATCCACGGAGGAACCGATCGCGGCGCCGAAGCTATCGCCACCGCATGGGCCGTCAACCGCAAGGTGCCCTGCATCCCCTTCAAGCCCGAGTGGAACCGCGACGGCAAGCAAGTTGCCCCCTTCAAGCGCAATGAACGCATGCTGGAAACCATGCCCATCGGTTTGATTGTGTTCCCTGGCAACGGCTATACCGAAAACCTTGCCGACAGCGCCCGCCGCATGGGCATCCCGGTCACCCGGCCGGTACCCGCACCCAGCGCATAGCGGCAATCAAATCAAACCGGCCTGAAGCAACTCTTCCTCTGCTTCGCGCATCTCGCGCTCGAAGCGAGCCCATTCGGCACGCCCTTCCGGCGTTTTCATCATGGACGACTTCGTAAGAACGTACCGCTTTCGCCCGCACGCGAAAAACTCTTTGCGATACGCAGCACGCTCTTCTTCTGTTTTGACATCCACTGGATAGACGATTTTCAAAGCCATAAACCATTGTAAGCCAATACCGGCTTAGACACACCCTGTTGCCAATTGTGTGGGCATTCCTGTGAAGCTGGAGAAAGGGAGGCAGAGGGAAGGGGGGAAGGGTGACGGAGCAGAAGGATGGGGGAGAGGCCCCCGCCGGCACCGCCATCGCAAAAGGAGACACCATCCCATGACCTTGCAAACCCAAACAGCCGAAACACAAGCAGCACCCGCGCAAGAACCACCAGCATCACGCCCGTTCAAGCGCCCCATCAAGGACGTACCGCTGGCTTCGCTCGTTCTCACCAAGATCAATGTCCGCAAACACAAGGACAAAGACGTGGAATCGCTTGCCGCAACCATCCGCATTGTCGGGTTGCTGCAGCCCATCGGCGTAAGGTCCATGAGCGATGGCGCCTACGAAGTGGTGTTCGGAGAACGACGCACACTCGCCATCCGCAAGCTGCATAACGAAGGGCACCCCGGCACCGATATGGTGCCCGCACTGATCCTTGAAGAAGGTGACGATGCAGCGGCCATCGCTATCCCGCAACGCCGCTTCGGCGCGCGGACCGATCAAATCGCTAAATCCCGGCCCGACCGAAACCAAATTCAATACACCTTTCATTCTTTTATCCAATGTTAATTGTAATGGAGTGCA
>JAUYEP010000368.1 GCA_030689765.1 Methylovulum sp. | reverse complement strand
AAGTGATGCCTGAACCGACTTTTTCGGATATTTCAATGATCCGCGTTCCGGCAGGTGCGGATACGGTGACGTTGATGTCTTCAAATGTAATGGTTGCTTTCGCCATGAGTTGTACTCCTTTGGGGTTGTTAAAATTATTTTTGTTGTTTTTTCTACGAAGACTACGCCAGATCCGCCATATCAATCACTTTGCTTTGCCTTAAACCGACCAATTCCTGCGCCAGCTCGCGCCCGAATTCGCGGCAAAGCCCAATTTCCTCTTCTGTCGGAATCAGTTTGATCCGCAGACCTGGCACAGGCACACGCAGCTTCAAGCCGCGCAGACGGTCTTCGACCATCCGCACCGCTTCGCCTGTCCAGCCATAGGAACCGAATACGCCACCCAGCTTCGATTTAAGATTGACCACCACCAGGGATGACAATAGATCCCAAACCGGTTTGACCGCATCACCGTTAATTGTCGGTGTACCAAAAACGATGCCGTCCGCACCTTCGATCAAATCAACAAACGGTGCAAGTTCACTGCCTTCCAGGTCATACAGCGATACCCGCACTTGCTCAATGCCCATTGCGCCTTCGTAAATCGCTTCCGCCATGCGCCGCGTGTTGCCGTAAGAGCTGATGTAGAAAATCAGCAGCGTTTTTTCGCCGTCACCCATTTCGCTTTGCAGCGCCGATTGCGACAATTCACGGTAACGCTGCACATAACGCTGCGGCCGGTCGCGTAACATGGGGCCATGCGCAGGCGCGATTTTGGTTAGCGGCAACAACGGTTCAATCAAATCCAGCGCACGGTTCACATAGTCCTTGAACGGACGCATGATATGAGCGTAGTAATATTCAAAGGAAAACCTGAAATCGCCGACTTCATCGTTAAACAAGCGGCTGTCACAAAAATGACAACCGAACACGTCGCCGGAAAACAGGATTTTTTCTTCCGGCAAATAAGTGCATTGCGTATCCGGCCAATGCAAATACGGGGTGTGTAAAAATTGTAATGTCCTATCTCCCAGCGACACGCTGTCGCCTGTGAGTACCGGTGTATAGGCCAGGTCGTCCTGTTTTAACAACGCCTTGACCATCGTTTGCGCTTTTTGCGAGATGTACAACCGCGCCTGCGGGGCGCGGCGCATCAGTTCAGGCAAGGCGCCGGTATGGTCGGGTTCCAGATGGTTTAATACGATCACGCTGATTTCGTCATAACTTGCCACGCTTTCAAAACGGGCAAAAAAATCATCGGCAAAGTTTTCCTTGACCGTATCGATAACGGCAACCCCGGCACTCCCTCTGACCAGATAAGCGTTATAGCTGGTGCCGTTGGCGGTTTTTAAAATAATGTCGAACGTCCGTAAATTGGGGTCCAGCGCGCCTATCCAATGCACACGCTCCGATAACGCAACCGCTTGCGGAATGCCGGCGACGCTGAGTACCGGAGGTTTAGTCATGGCGGCAAGCGGACAAACCCGCTGATTTGTGGCAGGTCTGCACATCTTGCGAGGTATCGGCTTCTGCCAAACCTAGCCAGGCATCTATCTGTTCCAAATCAAAACCAACCCGCCGCGTCTCGCCAACCTGCATTAACGGGCGGCGGATCAGCAGCGGATTGTCCAACATCAAAGCCAAGGCCTGTTGCTCGTTAAGCGTATCAGGCGTGACCTGACCAATGGTTATCGCTGGCGCTTGATAGTTAAACCAGTTGGATACTGGTAACAGGCCAAAGAAGGCCCGTAATTGTTCAGCCTGCCAAACTTCGGTGAGCAAGTTCCTGGCAAATACCTGATGTCCTGCCGCTGCGAGCATTTGCTTTTGCCTCGTGTTGTTCCGACATCCGGGTTTTTCGTAGAAAATGACCGTAGCCATTGCCGCTCCTCAGTGTGATTGCAACTCGGCCATTGCTTCCGCCATCCGTTCTGGCGGGATGCCGGTCAGTGAACCGGGCGGATTAACCGCCTCGCCCAAGGCATTTAAAATTGCGCCCTCAATTGGACAAATGCTTGCACATTGGTAATCGGCAAACGCGCCTTCACATTCGGTGCATTTTTTACTGTCCACCAAAAAATGCGGTTTGGCCTCGTAAATGGCATTACTTGGACAAACCGGCTCGCATGCAAAACAATTAACGCAAGACTCAATAATTTTTACAGCCATGACGGTTCCTTAAACTGTGGGTTGGGTTAGCGTAGAGACGTTGCACGGCAACGTCTAAACAGACCAACGTCTAAACAGGCTTGACGCGTAGCCAAGACGTTGCGGTGCAACGTCCCTACGGTTATGCACTCGCCCTAACCGCTTCCGGTTTGGCATCCAGCTTGCCCGCTGCCGCCATTTCCTTGTAAACCGCCATGACCGCCTCTTCAATCGGCTCCATCGCGTGTTCACCGTTCGGCATGATGCCGGCGGTTTCCAGCATTTCCCAAGGCTCGTAACCGACTTTGGAACACAACACCGCTTCACAACCTGCCAACGCGCGGATAGTCAATTGCAAGACGCTTTCGCCGTCGCCGCAAGTGCTGTCGCCGCCACAATATTGGTCAGCTTTACGGTGGCTGATGAAACGCACACCGTCCGGCGAGGCTTCATAAATCAAAAACTCTTTGGCATGACCGAAATGGACATTAATCAAACCTTGCCCGCTGGTCGCCACCGCCATGAGTACGGGACGTGTCTCCAACTTGGGTTCGGCTTTGAATTGCTGCGCTTTATGTGATTTTTCCAGACGTTTGCTGTCCATTTCGACCTGTATCGCCTGATGGATGACCTTGCGTTTTTCCATTGCCGCTTGATAATCAATCTCCATATCCTCGATTTTATCCAGCGTAAACTCATCGCCGCGGTCTTCGCCCAGCAAGCCCACCGCATCGGCACGGCATTGTCGGCAATGGCGCATCATGTTCATATCGCCTGAGCAGGCATCCTGCAAGTCCTGCAATTCATCATGCGTCGGCCCGCGTTGACCCATGACACCGTAGAACGTACCGTGTTCAGCTTCAGCAATCAGCGGCATGACGTTATGCAAAAACGCGCCTTTAGATTTCACCACACGGCTCACTTCCGCCAAATGCTTGTCGTTTACCCCAGGAATCATCACCGAATTGACCTTGACCAAAATACCTTTGGCGATCAGCATCTCCAGGCCTTTTTGTTGCTGTTCGATCAAAATCTTCGCGCCTTTTTTACCTTTGATGCGGCGGTTATTCCAGAAAATCCACGGATAGATTTTCGCGCCGATTTCAGGATCCACACAGTTGATAGTGATGGTGACATGGTCGATATTGTGTTTTGACAGTTCTTCCACTGCATCGGGCAGGGCCAAGCCGTTCGTCGAGACACACAATTTAATGTCTGGGGCTTCCTCGCTTAAACGGCGGAAAGTTTCAAACGTGCGTTCTGGATTGGCAAGCGGGTCGCCAGGGCCTGCTATGCCCAACACGGTCATTTGCGGAATCGTTGCCGCCACCGCCATCGTTTTCTTGACCGCCTGATTGGGGGTCAACAATTCCGACACCACGCCGGGACGTGATTCATTCGCGCAATCGTATTTGCGGTTGCAGTAATGGCATTGGATATTACAAGCCGGAGCCACCGCAACGTGCATACGCGCAAAGTAATGGTGGGCATCTTCGGAATAACAGGGATGATTCTGGACTTTTTCCCGAATCGAATCGGGCAATGCGTCCATTTGGTTGTCGGTAGTGCCACAAGAACTGGCAGCGCAGCCGCTTTTTGCGGCAGGGGCTTCGTTTAAGACGGGTAATTGCATGATGATGACCTCGTTTGTTTGTTTACGATAGGTCAATGCACAGGCCGTGCCAAGGGTGATATTTATTTTATGTTATTGATTTATATTGATATTAATTTTGTTGAGTAAAGGGTTTTGTTGGAGATGCAACAGCCAAGTTTTCGAGTTTTGTTATGAACCTGACAATGGTTTGAGCGGTAAAAATTGCTATTTTTACTTGATTGACAATGCTACAGCGCAATCATAAGATTCAAGCAAGCTGCATTCATTTTTTAAGGAACACCCATGAGCAATTTATCCATACGCGGGATCGACCCCGAACTTGCCACAACGCTTAAACAACAAGCACAAGCCAGCGGCAAAAGTGTCAACCAACTGGTGCTTGAAGTATTAAAAGAACACGTTGGGCTACATAAAAAAAAGCAGTTCACGCAGGAATACCACGACTTGGATTTTCTTTTTGGGCAGTGGACTGAGAGTGAATTTCAGCAAATCCAAGGAAAGATTGACCAAGAATCACAAATTGATGATGAGCTTTGGCAATGAATGCGTTATTGATAGACACCAATAAATTCTTCCAAAAACACCAGCGATAAACCCATCTTAAGGAACGAGTACGAAATAGCTTAGGTAACATGAATGACTGCCAGTCCTCAAAGGACTGGCAGTCATGGCATCCACAGAGGGCAAAAATCTAACTTTGTTGCTAAAAATCAATCTCCCGCACCTCATCATCTTCCGTAATCTGTTCGCAGACCAAAACGCCATTATCGTCATAGCGGTAATGGTGTTCCGACTCCACTTCGCCGTAGACGATTTTCTGGCAATGCAGCAGTTGTCCTGCGGCATCAAAAACACCACGATAGTAAAAATTCCGGTGATTCAAATCAGCTTCGGTGATTTCATTGACCAGCTTTAGTGGCAGCTTTACGCTGCTGTAGCTGAGGAAATAGCGGCTTGTGTTGGTGTCGATGGCTATTGGGGTCATGAGAAAAGGTGGATGTCGATAATTTCGATGGTCTGATCTAAAGTCAGGTTTTCATTTTCACCGATGATTTGGTGTGCGGCGATGGGGTATTTCAGGTCTATGCCGTAGCGCCCTGGGGTTTGGGCAAAGGTGTAGATGTAGGCGGTAAGTTTGGGGTCATCCAGTGTGCAAAGTTCGATGGCTTGGAAGTGCTGTTCGCGATTGTTCAAAGCCAAGGCGTTTTCACCGTAACGATGCACTAATTCCAACAGCAGCAGCTTGAGCGGTGCGTCTTTATCTATCGCCCAGACATTCATGGCTAAAGTTTTTTTACGACGATTGGACGGGCATAGTAGTTGAGTGACAGGCCTTTTTGCATGGTGTTGATTAGCCATAAGGAAAGCGCGAAACTCAGTGCGGCGCTGCCAGCTATCCATAAATCTGCGTGGGCGCTATTTTCCAGCAAGCTATCGGCGATACCCGCGCCGATAAACAAGGCGATTAACGGCATCAGATACAATAAGAGTGATGTGCGTAGCAACAGATTTTCGTCTATTGCGACAACTACGGTGTCACCGATTTTTAGCGGCAAGTTGCTATCAACCGGTACGGATTTTTTCTTTAGGACGCTGCCGAGCGCGTTGGTGGCACACGATGCTTTTTGTTGGCATCCACCACAGGCAGAATTGGATTCGCTTGCCACCCAAACTTGATGGTTGGCTATTTTCACCACGACCGCCAGTTCTTCTATCATTGCTTGTGTCCTCAATCAATCAGTGCCAGGTGCTTTTCGGCAAAATACAGTGTGCCGTCTATCGCTTGCAGACGCAACGGTTGCAAGCGTTGTCCCAGGCATACCGGGCTTTGGCATTCACCCGTTTTCGGGTCGAATATGAAACCGTGCATCGAGCAACGCAGGCGTTTTCCCGTTTCATCAAAAACCGCATCCTGTTCGCAATTCAATGGCCGGTGCATGTGCATACAGTGATTGACGTAACTGTAGGGCTGGCCTTCAAACAAGAAAACAAGCGCGGAGCTGGGCTGATTTTTGAGTGTGATCCGGCGGGTCAAATAACTGACGGCGCGTAAATCTTCAAGCGGACAAATGGCTTTTAGCTTGCTGTCTTGCATGTCACACTCACGCCCAGGCCGGTTGCAGGGTTTTAAGCCAGGCTTCCAACCGCCCGTTGGTCAGTTCCTTCTGGTTTTCCTGATCCAGTGCCAAACCGACGAACTGTTCATCGACGATTGCTTTTGACTTCTTAAATTTATAGCCTTCGGTGCTGTGTCCACCAATCATCGTTGCGCCGCATTGTTTAAAGGCGTTGTAAAGATAAATCATCGCGCTGACAAAATCGTCGGAATAGCTTTTTTGGTTACCTAAACCGTAGACGGCGACGGTTTTGCCAGTGAAATCATGGCCTGCAAGTTTAGGCAGAAACTCCGCCCAGCTTTCTGTCGCGTTGCCCGTTGCCAATCCTGGTAATTCGCCTTCGCCATAAGTGGGGGTGCCTACAATAAGGACATCATAATTGAGCAAGTCTTCCACGCTGGCATTGCGGATGTTGACCGGCTTGGCGGCAAGGCCAAAAGCCAATAACGTTGAGATGTCTTTGGCGATGCGGCGGGTATTGCCTGTGTCGGTGCCAAAAAAAATGCCTATTTTTGCCATGATGTTCTCCATTTGTAAGTGATGTCATTCACCGTCAAGCCTAGAAGGGTCGAGACTGTGAAAGCATTCGTGAGTACGCATTATTCACCACGAAGATCACGAAAGACACGAAGAAAATACTCAGTAGATCAATATATTGAAACTTCGTGCTCTTTGTGTCCTTCGTGGTTATCAGTTCTATTTTGAATACTTTTACAGTTTCGGCCGCACTGCGTACCCTACATTTGTATCTGCAACAATCCGCCTGTAGCTACGGCTTGTTTGGCTTGCCATTCTTCGGGCGTGTACGCCAACACACTGACGGCATGAAGTTTGCCGGAAGCCAGTGGCGCTTTCAGCGTTGCCAACACGGCTTGCTGTTTTTTCACTAAGGACAGATCGGCAAATTCCGTACTGATGACGGTAATCACCAAATCACAGCCGGCGCCATCAACAATGACGGCGGCATCGCTAATGCCTTGTTTGACCAATTGTCCGACTTCCGCCACGGTCAAATGTTCGTCACCCGCAGCTTCGGTTTTCGGTTTTGCGGAGTTGAGCAAGGGCAACAAGCTGCCGTCGTTCGCCATCGCTTCGATAATGTCGCAGCCGCCGACCAGTTCGCCGTTGACGAACAATTGCGGATAAGTCGGCCAATGGGAAATGCTGGGCAGTTTTTCGCGGATGAACGGTGCAGCCAGGACATTAACGAAGGTATATTGGATTTTGGTGTCCTTGAGCAGGCTGACTACTTTTGCAGAGAAGCCGCATTCGGGATGCTCAGGTATGCCTTTCATGTACAGAATGATCGGATTGTTTGCCAATTGTTCGCGAATTTTGTCTTCGGTTTTCATAATTGTCTCATAGTAATT
>JAUYEP010000356.1 GCA_030689765.1 Methylovulum sp. | reverse complement strand
ATTGTTTTAAAATCAATTAAAGTTGTGTAGATACTTATGATTCACGGGGGGGCAATCTACCGGCCTCTATCTGTCAGTCACATTGCATCCGCCTGGCAAGGCGGGTAATGCAATGGGGACGCCCCTCGCGGGTGTGGCCTTGTCATCCGACAGATGAGGTCGGCTGTGGATTGAAACATTTGAAGCTTTTAATTAACCTGTCAAAGAGGTGCAAATCATGAAAAAATTATTACTGATCAGTTCAGTCCTGTTAACAGCCTGTGCCACAGATCCTTATACGGGACAATCCACGATGAGCAATACTGGCAAGGGCGCGGGAATAGGCGCTGTCGTCGGCGCCGGCGCCGGCACATTATTTGGTGGTAACGACCTTAAAAATGCCGGATTGGGCGCATTGGCAGGTGGCATTGTCGGCGCGGCTGTTGGCGCTTATATGGACAACCAGCAACAGGAAATGCAGCAATCCTTACGGGGCACCGGTATCGAAGTGCAACGTACCGCAGAAAACACACTTAATTTAACGATGCCCAGCAGCATCACCTTCGGTTTCGATTCGGCGACATTAACGCCGCAAGCACAAACTGCACTGGATTCTGTTGCCAATGTATTAAATCAATATCCGGATTCCACAATCACGATAGCTGGACACACCGATGATACCGGTACTGACTCTTATAACCTGAAACTGTCTGAAGAACGCGCCGCGAGTGTTTCGGCCTATTTATCGCAACATAATGTCAATTACTCTCGCCTGACTACGAGGGGAATGGGTGAAACCATGCCGAAACTTCCCAATACCAGCGAAGCGGATCGTGCCCAGAACCGCCGTGTAGAACTGGCTATTGTTGCCAATAATAATGCTGGCGCCCAACAACAAGGCATTCCACAACAACAGGGCTATCCGCAGCCGGACAATTATCTTCAGCAACAACAAAATAATACCCAAAAGCAACTTCGCCAACAAAAACGTCTGCTTCGTCAACAACAGCAGCAATACAATTATCGATAGTGCCGACAGAACACCAAGCGACTAGCAATCATTTATTGAGTGATCATAGGAGTATCCACAGGGCAAAAATAAAAAACATGTTTTTTATTTTTGCGGGCACCCCCTGTAAATAGCTACCGACTAAGACGGTAAAGATAAGGACATCTTGCGTCAATCGGGGACGCCGTTAGGTTACCTTTTATTTTAACTTTGCTGGTATTTTTTAGCCGAAACTAAAGCTGTGCCGTAGCCATTATGGCGACACAACAAGCAACCGGAAGCTCATGTAAACTACGCACACACTATCATACTTAGGAAAACTTGGATGCACGCCCAGATATTGAAACATTTACAGCACGACCATGATTTTGCCACCATTAATAGAAAAGGGGAGCGCCGCACCCGACAGGCCCTTGTCCTCACCTTTTTAACAATGGGCGTTGAAATTGCTGCCGGAATTGCTTTCGGTTCGATGGCGTTGCTCGCTGATGGCTGGCACATGGCAACGCATGTGGCGGCATTTATGATAACGCTGTTTGCTTACCGTTATTCGCGCATTCATGCCGATGATCAGACGTTTGCATTCAGTTCTGGAAAAGTTGGCGTCTTAGGCGGTTTTGCCAGCTCTGTTGCACTGGGTGTCGTTGCCCTAATGATGCTGCTGGAGTCGGGGGAGCGCCTGCTAAAACCTGCGGTCATCCACTTCGATGAAGCGATCATGGTGGCAAGTTTTGGTTTATTGATTAACGTCATTTGCGCATTGTTGCTTAAGGGCCACCATCATGACCACGCCCATCACGCGCATGATCATAATCTTAAAGCGGCTTATGCCCATGTGCTTGCCGATGCCCTGACATCAATACTGGCCCTTATCGCGCTGTCAACAGGCAAATATTACGGTTGGGCGATGCTGGATCCTGTGATGGGAATTGTCGGCGCTTTTGTTATCACGCGCTGGTCTTATGTGCTGATACGGGAAACCAGCCCGGTTCTAGTTGATGAAAGCATCGCTTTGCAATACAAAAAGGCTATCACGGAACACATAGAAAATGATGCTGATAACCGGATTTCAGATCTGCATATCTGGCGCGTAGGCCCTGGACATTTTGCAGTGATTATCTCCTTGGTGTCGCATACGCCTAAAGCGCCAAGCTATTACAAAGACCTGCTGAAAAATTTCAATACCTTTGACGGCATCAATAAACTTTCGCATATTACTGTTGAAGTCAATCAATGCGCCGATAGCGGGTGTGCGGATGCTAACCCTGAAACTGATGGCACACAATAACAGGCAATAAAAAGCCCGCATAAAGCGGGCGTGTTGAGTTTTTATTATTGTTATTATTTAGTTATAACTATCAGCAGCCCGTATAACCCAACCCAACTAAATTTACGTATTTTATTATTGTTATCATCGAGCCTAAGGCTCATCCTCCCCCTTTTTAGCCCGCTTTGAACTGGGCTAACTCTCTAAAGGTGGCGCATTCTATATCGAGAAAAACCAGCTGTCTATAAAAAAGAAACAGTTTGTCTATAAAGACAATACCTTTTAAAAAATAGGTAATAAATAGAAGTTGTTAGGGCATGACATGGGTCGCCAATAAGAGAATTGACTGGCAAAAGCTGCCATTTGTTAAGCGGGTATTCAGGAAACAGTTGATGAATTTATGTGTTATCGGTTGTGCCTTGCTTCCTGTTCTTGTGTCAGGAAAAAATTTAGCCGTTCATTTAAAATTGACGATATAAAAATGTTAAGCCCTTTTGACTTTTGGGCCAGTTTGATTTGCAAAATAGCGTCCTGAGTTTGTCCGGTTGCATAATAATATTCTGCAAGATAGCGATGGGACTCGGCGGGTTGTTTCAAGTCGCTGTATATTTGTGCCAGCAGCTGCCAATAAACCGGTAATTGCCGCGTTTCAGGATTTAATGACAACAGGTTTTCTTTTGCCTGTTCCGGTTTATTGGTTTTCAGCAGGCAGGAAATATATTCCAGCTTGATCGCTTCGTTTTCCGGGTATTGTCCAGCCAATGTCTGGTAGCGGATCAGCGCTGTGCTATAGTCCCGCGACTCAAGCGCAGTCCGTGCAAGTGCTGAGGCATATTGCGCCTGGTTCGGAAATTCTTTGGCCAATTGTTGAAAAATAGCTTCAGCTTCTTTAAATTTTTGCGTTTTAAGTGTGGCCAACCCCATGCCATAACGGGCTACGATACGCTGATCAGTGGTTCCCTGGGATAGCCTGGACTGAAAATATTTAGCAACTTCAGCAGCATCAATCGCTGTTAATACACGAACTTTTGCTTTAGTTAATTGATAGCTGAGGGTGTCAGGATATTGTTTATAAGGATAGGTTTCCGCCCGTCCACGCGTATCAGAAATACGGGATGCGGTTACTGGATGGGTGCGTAAAAATTCGGG
>JAUYEP010000326.1 GCA_030689765.1 Methylovulum sp. | reverse complement strand
AAGCAATCCATTTTATTAGGCGTAAATATTGACCACGTTGCCACATTAAGACAGGCGAGGGGAACCCGTTATCCCGAACCTGTACAAGCCGCATTGATTGCTGAACAAGCCGGGGCTAACGGCATCACCGCACATTTGCGCGAAGATCGCCGCCATATTCAGGATAGGGATATTTTTTTATTAAAAGACATGATTCATACCCGCCTCAATATGGAAATGGCGGTGATCGATGAAATGATTGGTATAGCCGTCAAAGTTCGGCCCTTCGCCTGTTGTCTCGTGCCGGAAAAGCGTGAAGAATTGACGACGGAAGGCGGCCTGGATGTCGCAGGCAATCTGCAGCGTCTGCAAGGGGCATGTGCCAGGCTGGCTGATGCCGGAATTGAAGTGTCATTGTTTATTGATCCTGAAGAAGCCCAGATTGATGCCGCAATCAAAGCCCGTGCGCCCGTGATAGAACTGCATACCGGCTGTTATGCCGATGCGGCTGGGGTTGATCCACAACGGCAGGCGGAAGAACTGGCGCGGCTACAACATGCCGCAAATTACGCGCATAACGCCGGATTGCAGGTCAATGCAGGGCACGGCCTTAATTTTTACAATGTTGAAGCCATTTGCGCAATCCCGCAAATAGTCGAGTTGAATATCGGTCATTCAATTATTGCCCAAGCGCTATTTTCAGGATTGGCGAAAACTGTCAGCGACTTAAAGCAAATCATGCGGCAAGCCAGGGCAAACATAATGTAGAGACGTTGCACCGCAACGTCTTTGCACTGCAACGTCTTTTCAGTGCGTATATTAATCCGCCTTTCAGAGACAACAATGGATCACTTATCAAGCCAGCTAGAACACCTGTCAACCTTATTGGCCGCGACCACCTTTTACCCGTTGTCCGAGGTATGGCAACATTTCCTGTTGTTAGTGGATGGCGGTAAGTTGCCTGAATTGTCAGTGACAGCAGCAACCAGTTTTGCACTGATTGTTGCAGCGGAAATGGGCGATAAAAGCCAATTGGTCTGCATGACGCTGGCATCGCGGCATAAGCCAATGCCGGTGTTGTTGGGCGCTATCGCGGCGTTTGCTTTGTTAAATACCTTGGCGGTTATTTTTGGGGCGGCTATTGCCAATTGGCTGCCGGACTTTGTTGTTGCAATAACTGTCTCGGTTTTGTTTGCTGTTTTTGGCGTTCACGCCTTACTCGCAAAGGCGGAAGATGAGGACGGTGAGGTTAAAGAAAAAAGTGGTCATGGTGTTTTTTTCACCACTTTTTTATTGATTACCGTGGCTGAATTTGGTGACAAAACCCAGCTTGCCGTCGTCGCTTTAAGCAGCACCGCTGTGCCTGTTGCCGTGTGGCTGGGTGCAACAGCGGCGTTGGCAACCACATCAGCGTTAGGTATTTTGGCAGGGCGCACCCTGTTGAAGGAAGTGCCGTTGATATTACTGCACAGGGTCAGCGGCACTATTTTTTTGATGTTATCGGTTGTTGCGGGTTGGCGGGCTTATAGTGGATATATCAACGTATAACCCGCTTATTCGGTAAAAACACCAAAGTCCATAATCCGTTGATAGCGGCTTTTCAGAATGTCTTCTATCGGCTGCTGCTTAAGTTCTTCGAGATGGCGTATTAAGTAGGGTCACATTATTAAAATAATGATATAAAACAATTAGTTATATATGTTTTGTCGGTTTAATGCCTGTGATTTTCTGCCGTTTGTAACCCATTGTATTCGCCAATGAACACGGGTAGCGGCAGGGTCCGCTATCCGTGTTCATTGGTAGCTGGATTATATGTAGAGACGTAGCACTGCTACGTCTGCTACGTCTGCTACGTCTGCTACGTCTGCTACGTCTATGGATTACGCATGGCATACCGACAAAGACGTTGCGGTGCAACGTCTCTACAGTGCGAAAAGGTACAAAGCCGTAAGGCGGATTTTCGCCGATAGGCAATCCGCCCTACAAAACTATTTTTCTGATGTTATCGGTTGTTGCAAATTGGCGTGTGTATAGTGGATATATCAACGCCTAACCGGTTTATTCCGTAAAAACACCAAAGTCCATAATCCGTTGATAGCGGCTTTCCAATACGTCTTCTATCGGCTGCTGCTTAAGTTCATCGAGATGGCGTATTAAGGTTTCCTTTAAATTTGCGGCAATGCTTTTAAAGTCCCGATGTCCGCCGCCCAAAGGTTCCCTGACAACTTCGTCCAGAAAGCCTTGCTCGCGGATACGGTCAGAGGTGATGCCCATTGCTTCTGCCGCCAACTGCGCTTTGTCAGCACTTTTCCAAAGGATCGACGCGCACCCTTCCGGGGAAATGACCGAGTAGGTGCTGTATTCCAGCATGATCAAGCGGTCGCCCACACCGATGGCCAATGCACCGCCTGAGCCACCTTCGCCAATAATGGTGCAGATAATCGGCGTTTTTAATCTTGCCATTTCAAACAGGTTTCTTGCGATGGCTTCACTTTGCCCGCGTTCTTCCGCGCCGATACCAGGGTAAGCGCCTGGGGTGTCAATCAGGCAAATGATAGGCATTTTAAAGCGTTCCGCCATTTTCATAACCCGCAATGCCTTACGATAACCCTCGGGACGAGGCATACCAAAGTTACGGTAAATCTTTTCCTTGGTGTCGCGGCCTTTTTGATGACCAATAATCATCACGGGGTGTTCGCCAAGCAAAGCCATGCCACATACAATAGCCGGGTCGTCGGCATAAGTCCGGTCACCGTGCAGCTCATGGAAGTCGGTGAACATCAGCTCGATATAATCCAAGGTGTAAGGTCGGCCTGGATGCCTTGATAACTGGGAGATCTGCCAATCGGAAAGCTCGGAAAAAATGGTTTCTGTCAGTGCGCGGCTTCTGTCTTCCAGTTGCTTGATGGCATCGGAAATATTGATGTTGTTATCAAACTCCACATTGCGGAGTTCTGTAATTTTCGCTTCTAATTCAGCGATGGGTTGTTCGAAATCGAGAAATTTTAAATCCATGTAGTGATATGACGCGGTAGCAGTAAGTGTAAATTTTAGATTTTATAGAAATTCGCTAATTTATTCTAAATAAATTCCAGAATTTATCGGTCTGGATAGTTTTATAGTACACTTCGCGCCTGTTGTTACCTTGCCGCCCGACTTTTGGATTACCCCTCATGTTCACTATCACCAAAGAAGTGTATTTTTGCTATGGGCACCGGTTAATGGATCATGCCGGAAAATGCCGGAACTTGCATGGACATAGCGTTAAAGCGTCAATTGCTATCCAACAGGAAGAACTTAACGGTCAGGGCATGGTTTGTGATTTTGCTGATATTAAGGATTGTGTTGAAGCGTATATTGACCGGTATCTGGACCATAACTTCCTGCTGCATAAAAATGACCCGATCATCCCGATGCTCATAGAAAACAATGAGCGGTTCCTCGCACTTGACGAGCATCCCACCGCAGAAGTTTTAAGCAAAATGATCTATCAGCATCTCAAGCAATCGGGGTTCAACGTGGCACAAGTTGTACTTTGGGAAACCGCAAGTGCGTATGCTTGCTATAGCGAAAACTGACGATAAATGATGAGCTTCATTAATCCGGTTAACAAATCATTTTGTCTGGAACAAATCTGCGGGTCAAATTACCAAAAGCTGTTCAAATTAATCCCCAACCTACTGAGTGTTCAAGATACGGCTATCGGTTTGGCGCCATCACACACCGCCTTGCATCTTAAAATCATCGATCAGACGCCGTACACCATGACGGTGGAACTCAGCCATTGTTTTAATAAAAACCGGGATGAGTATCTGGCGCCCGCCGTCATCATACGCATTTATCTGGATGCACAACTTGCCGAAGTGTTGAGCGACCATGCCAGGCCCTGCGTCTCACGGGTTTTTCAGGATCCGGCATTAAGCACGGACATCATGGACTACAAATGGCGCTTAAATTATTTTTTGCAAAAATGGCTGGATCACTGTTTAAAAAAGAATTATCAATTTAGTGCCAGTTCCTTAAAAACAGACGCTTTGGTGTGACAGTTCCATTGGTATTTATTAATCCCTTCAATCTATAAGGTACACAAATGTCTATTTCCATCAATGATCTTGAAGCCATTGTCCGTGCAGCAGGGGCGATTGCTTTGGCCCACTTTAACGATTTGAAAAACCTCGCCGTCAATAAAAAAAGCCCCCGCGACTTGGTTACAGAGGCTGATATCGCCGTTGAGGCTTTCTTAAAGGCAACCTTGACCGAAAAATGTCCAGAATACGGTTTTTGGGGGGAAGAAAGCGGGCAATCTGCCAACCAATCTGCGCGATGGGTCGTTGATCCGATTGACGGCACACACTCTTTTTCCAGAGGCCAGTATTTTTGGTCTATCAGTGTCGCATTGGAAATCAATCAGGAAATGATAATTGGCGCCGTTTATGCCCCGGCCTTGAATGATTATTACACGGCAGAAAAAGGCAAGGGCGCCTTGAAAAACGGCTTGCCTATTGCCGTATCGTCTGAAAGCAATTTGGCTGACGCGATGGTGGCAACCGGATTCGCCTGTTTGCGTTCTTATTTGACCGATAATAATCTGGAACGGTTTGGCAGGGTTGCACAAAAAACAACCGGGCAGCGTCGTTTTGGTTCGGCGGCTATGGATTTATGCCTGGTGGCTGATGGTCAGGTTGATGCCTTTTGGGAACAGGAATTAAATCTTTATGATGTTGCCGCTGGCGCGTTGATTGCCAAGGAAGCAGGCGCGACTGTAACGGATTTTCACGGTAATATGGGAATTTTTCCGAAACAGATTTTAGCCACTAATGGCAAGATTTTTGATCAGATTCTCAAGCTGATGTAAGTGTGCTTGATAGGTGGCGATTGTTTTATGCACAGAGTATTGCTGTTTGGTCAATCTTGATGTCCTGCTTAGACATTCGTCTGCCCGTGTCGTGATGAAAAATATAACTAATTGATTATTATGTTAAAAAGTCTGTTGTATAAAAAATCTACAATTTAACAAAAAGACTGGAGTTATCAAGCCTTAAGGCTGTTTTACCAGGGTTATGCACAGAGTTATCCACAGGATTTGTGGGAAAATGCGTAGGTGATTGATTATTGGGGTGGGAGCTGGCAATGATAAACAGGCGTGTAGCCCACCGCTTTTATCGGCAAATGGTGGGCAAACGATAAAGCCGTTTGCCCACCCTACAGGTCTAGTTTAGATACGGTTATTTCAATTTCATGCAGTTTGCATAATAAGTGACTGTAGCAGACCAGTCAGAGAAGATGCCCATGACGCCAACCTCTTTTGCAAGTACATCTAACATTACCATGGTGTCACCATCGGTTTTAATGCCGTCAGTAACCGATTGATAATAATAGCCACCGCCATTTTTCAAAAGACCAGAGCGTTCCAGTGTCCAGGTGATAATTTTTAAACCGGCTGCCTTAAGGGCTTTGGCATAATCAGAGGGAACGATTTTTTTGTTGGCGTCCAGTGCCACTAAAGCCCAAGTGGGTGGCGCAACGATTTGCACACCTTGAGCCACTAAATCAGGTATTCTTGCCGTTGCAGCAAGAACCTGTGCCTCATCGTTTAAATCTTCCAGAGAAACCGCTTGCTTGCCAAATGCAGGCTCATTGGCAATCCAGTAAAGTATGTCCCTGATGTCAAAAGACTGTGGAAAAACTTGCTTGGGATTAACGCCGGCTGCCTTGTATTCATCAATCATTTTTTGTGCATACATTTCTTGCGTGAAACCTTCGAATGGCATCGCCACACTAGCGCCTTTTAACTCAGGCGTCATTTTTACGCCCAGTTTTTTGAACAGTTCAATGCTTTCTTTATGGGTCATCAACTTACCGTTACCAGAATATAAATCGGTACGGAAGTTAGGTGTTGAGTCCAAATATTCGGCAACTGTTTTAGCGTTAGGATTGCCTGCATCCATTTTGCCTTTAAGCGTTTTGAATTCAGCCACAGTAATATCACTGGTGCAGCATTTTACGTCTTTGAACGGAGTTTCGCTGGTTAAATCAGGTGGCACTGAACATTTTCCGACCAAAGGGGTATCCACAATGTTAGTCGTGGTGTGTAAATCACATTGGGAGTGGCGGCAAACCAGTTCTTTATCTTTAGTGAAGGTAACGTCACATTCAACAACACCTGCGCCCATTTTGGCAGCGGCTTTATAAGATTGCTCGGTGTGTTCTGCAAATTGCAAGGCAGCGCCGCGATGGCCAATTGAAAAATCGGTTTTAAAGAAGGGGCCTTTTGAACATTGTTGAAGTTTTGTTTTTAGTGGGCCCTTTCCCATGTCATCAACCAGGAAGAAGGGTCTTGGCCCTAACTGGACTTTTTCATCGGCATGGGAAGCGAAAGGCGATAGCGCTGCAGTCATAGCCGCAACCGCCAACATAGTTTTAAAAAAACGCATGATATTCTCCAAAAGATAAGTTAGTAAATGTTCTTAGAGGTGAACTGAGTTCACCCAACAACTTTACGTCCCTTATAAGTCGAATTGATGTCAATAGGATTACAAGATCATTAAAGGATAGTGTATCGGACGCCCGTTTTGAAACGTGTGCAGGCCATACTGTGTTATTATTAGGCCTTGCCTTTATTACTGTTCTATGACCCATTCCCCTAAACCTACCCAATTAATGGACCGCTTCGGTAGAACGGTTGATTACTTAAGAATTTCCATTACTGACCGTTGTGATTTCCGTTGCGTGTATTGCATGGCGGAAGAGATGACATTTTTGCCGCGTGCGCAGATTTTGTCGTTGGAAGAAATTTACATTTTAGCCAGCGTATTTGCCGATCTGGGTGTTAAAAAAATCAGGATTACCGGCGGCGAACCTTTGGTTAGAAAAGGGGCGCTGGAGCTGCTGCAAAATATAGGCCGAATTGAAGGCCTTGATGAGCTGGTGATGACAACCAATGGTTCCCAGTTGGAAACGATGGCGGTGGCCTTGAAAGATGCCGGTGTAAAACGCCTCAACATCAGCCTGGATACCTTGGATGCCGACAAGTTTAAAGCCATCACCCGAACCGGGGATTTGCATCAGGTCATCAGAGGTATTCAAGCCGCCGCGTTGGCTGGTTTTAAACGCATAAAAATCAACGCCGTTATCCTTAAAGACAGAAACCATCTGGAAGTCACTGACTTAGTGCAATTTGCCGTCGATAACGGTATCGACATCAGCTTTATTGAAGAAATGCCGCTGGGCGTGGTCAGTCAGCATAACCGCTCCGAAGCCTATTATGCTAGTGAGTTGATCAAAGCTGATTTGGCGCGGCATTTCATGCTGATACCAAGCCTGGAAAAAACGGGCGGCCCATCAAATTATTTTAATGTGGCCGGCACACAAACCCGGGTCGGTTTTATTTCGCCGCACAGTGAAAATTTTTGCAGCACTTGTAACCGGGTGCGCTTGACGGTTGAAGGCCGGTTATTGCTGTGTTTGGGCAATGAACATTCTATTGATTTAAAACAGGTGCTTAGGGACAATCCAGGCAATACGAAGGTATTAAAGCAAGCCATTATTGATGCGATGCTTATCAAGCCTGAAAAACACGAATTTAATATTCATGAGCAGCCCGTTATATTACGCTATATGAATATGACGGGGGGATGAGTGAGTTTACGCTCGTTCCCAAGCTCCAGCTTGGGAATGCGGTAGCCGAAGCTCTAGCTGCGCGTATCCACACAGATAAATGACAGGAAGCTAGAGCGTCCCAGACCGCAGTCCCAAGCTGGAGCTTGGGAACGAGCCAGACGGG
>JAUYEP010000321.1 GCA_030689765.1 Methylovulum sp. | reverse complement strand
CACGACCATGCTGAAAATGGCGGCGCCCGTCGCCCAATGTTCCCAGTTCGGCAAGGTCAGGACATCGCCATCCATCGGATATTTGGCGACGCGATCGGCATTGAATATGCCCCAATAAGCCCCGGCGGAACCTTCTATCGATCGTTTCCAAGGCTGGTCAAAGGCTTCAACGATGTAATAAGTGATTTTTTCCTGATCTGCCCGATTTAAAAACTCACGCAAGACCTTGGCTTGATTGGACACCGATGCGGTGGCGTGTCTGGCAGGTTGTCCGTCCGATGGCCAACCGAGTTCGGTGATAATAACGGGCTTGTTCGGATAGGCTTTCTGGACATCATGATAGCGGTCGAAAATATAATCGACGGCATCCTCGGCGGCAATCCCTTCCCAATAAGGCAGGATATGCACGGCGATAAAATCGACTTCCTCAACCAGTTTTGGGTGTTTAAGCCATTGCGCCCAGGTTTCTGAGGTGCTGACTGGACGCCCATTGCCCCGTTTTTTTACTTCGCGGATGTATTCAATCAACGCTTCTTCAGGAATATCTTTACGGAGCAGCACTTCGTTGCCGACCATGATCCGAATTATTTTGGGGTTATTCTGGCGGCCACTATCCAGTAAAGTCTCTATCTCCTGACGGTTTTTTTCCAGATTGCCGTCAATCCAGACACCCAACGTCACATTCAAATTATGCTTGGCGGCTATTTCAGGGATTTTATGTTGCCCTCTGAGCATACTGTAGGTTCGGATCGCATGAACCTTGTTTTCAAGTAATGCTAAATCCTTGTCAATATCGGCTTCGTTGATAAAAATATTGTCTCTCGGATCATCACCTTTGCGGGTAGGGTCGTAAGTCAGCCCCATTGTGGTTTTCGTCCACGGCTGCAATTGCAGCGGGTTGTTCACATAGCTCCAAATGCTGAAATTAATCATAACCAGCAATGCGAGTGCAATTAAAGTAGCTATCTTTGTTTTCATCGGGGTGCTCGGAAGTTTTTCGCTTAATGCGAAGAAGTATTTGTTTTGTTAGGGGATTTTATTCGTGATTTTTACAGAAAAGTTAAAAAACTGTTCGGGCGGTATTTTACACGCGTTGTAAACCTTACAAGGAATTATTTAAAAGCGGGCTGTGTTAAGATGTTGACCCAAAATGTTACAATTTGACGCTTTAAATAAAACCGCCCTTCCCTCGCCCGTGCAATCAAAACAGGACACTCCCGTTTATAACTGGAACACCATTTATAACATCGCGTTAGAACACAAAAAGCAATTGATCTATACGCATATCATCGCGTTGCTGGCGACGGTTGCCAGTGTACCCGTACCCTTGCTGATGCCGCTGCTGGTCGATGAAGTCTTGCTGCATAAACCGGGTGTGGTCATCAAGGCAATCAACCAGCTCTTCCCTATGACATGGCAACAGCCCATGCTTTATATCGGCATTGTGTTAACCGTCAGTGTATTGCTACGCATCGTTGCAATCATTTTCAACATTATCCAGTCACGCCAGTTTTCCTGTATTTCCAAAGACATTGTTTTTCGTTTCCGCAAAAACTTGATAGGGCATTTGCAAAACATTTCAATGGCTGAATACGAAAGCCTTGGCACGGGTAGCGTCGTGACGCACTTGGTCACTGATCTTGATACGATTGATAATTTTATTGGCAACACCGTCAGCAAACTGCTGATTGCAGTGCTGACGATTATCGGTACGGCGGTGATTTTGCTGTGGATGAACTGGCAACTGGGCTTATTTATATTGTTGTTGAATCCGGTGGTGATTTATTTTACCCGCGTGGTGGGTTCAAAAGTAAAACACCTCAAAGCCAAAGAAAACTCGGCTTATGAAGTTTTTCAACAAGCCTTAACCGAAACGCTGGAAGCTATCCACCAGATTCGCGCCAGTAACCGTGAGCAGCATTATTGCAGCCAACTGATCGCCGCTGCACTTGCCGTTAAGGAAAACGCCATCGCCTTTGCATGGAAAAGCGATGCGGCAAGCCGTTTAAGCTTCCTGGTGTTTCTGTTCGGCTTCGATGTGTTCCGCGCCGGTGCGATGCTAATGGTGTTTTATGCTGACTTGAGCATCGGGCAAATGCTGGCGGTGTTCGGCTATCTGTGGTTTATGATGGCACCGGTACAGGAAATCCTTAATATCCAATATGCTTTTTTTGCCGCCAAGGCCGCTCTCGCCCGCATTAACCGGCTTAATGCCTTACAGCAGGAACCCCAGTACCCGCATCTTGAAAACCCTTTTTTGAATAACAAAACGGTTGCCGTGCGTGTTGATAACCTGCATTTTAGTTATGGCGAAGAAAAAATCCTCAACGGTATCAATCTGCATATTAAAGCGGGCGAAAAAGTGGCTTTGGTCGGTGCCAGCGGCGGCGGCAAATCAACCTTGATACAAACCCTGATTGGCCTTTACCCCAGCGACAAAGGCCACATTTATTTTAACGATGTCGCTATTGAACGCATTGGCCTGGATGTCGTGAGGGAGCATGTCGTTACCGTACTACAACATCCGGCACTTTTTAATGACACCATCCGCGCCAACCTCACCTTGGGCAAACCGGCGTCAGACGGCCAGCTGTGGGACGCGCTGGCTATTGCACAACTGACCGACACCGTTAAGGAATTGGCGCAAGGTCTGGATACCATCGTTGGCCGCCACGGGATGAGGTTGTCTGGCGGTCAACGGCAACGCATGGCCATTGCCCGCATGATTGTCGCTGATCCTAAAGTGGTCATACTCGATGAGGCGACCTCAGCGCTGGATAGTGAAACCGAGCATAATTTGCATCAGGCGCTTGGTGCATTTTTAAAGGATCGCACTACCCTGATTATTGCCCATCGGTTAAGTGCGGTTAAACAAGCCGATCATGTTTATGTGTTTGAAGAAGGCAAAATCTGCGAACAGGGCCGGCACGAAACATTAATTCAGCAAAACGGCCTTTACGCAAAACTTTATGGAGAATATCAATAACAATCATGCCTGAACTTTACGATCTTCATTGCCACTCGACCGCTTCCGACGGTTCATTATCACCAACGGCTGTAGTCCACCGTGCCCATCAGCATGGCGTCACCGCGCTGGCCTTAACCGACCACGACACCACCGCAGGACTCGCCGAGGCGCAAATCTCTGCAACAGCGACGGGCATTAAACTGATTCCAGGTATTGAGCTGTCAACGCTATGGCAAAACCA
>JAUYEP010000112.1 GCA_030689765.1 Methylovulum sp. | reverse complement strand
AACGCCAAAGAGATTTATTTTTTGCCAAAACTGTGTCCACCTTTGAGCAGTCAAAACTAATGCCCGTAAATTTAAGATGCCTGCAGCACCCGGTTGTTTCCAGCGCATACCGGCAAGACAAAACCGCTGTTTTATAAGCGTCTTACAAGCAGCTTCTGTTACGCCTGATCCGATCGGGAAATAGTGCCCGGTGTAACTGATGTAATCCATTTGGTGGCGATGATTTTTATAATAGGTAACGGCAGCACCCAGCTTGTCGCGTAGATGTTGTGGTAATTTCTGGGTGCATTTTCGTGCTTGTAACGCCACCATTTCATTATAAAGTGCTTCGGCAGCCCCCGCTGTGTGTTTCAGTTGATGGCAACGATCATCCAACCAGGCTTTATGGGCGCTTTTATCCTTAGGATATTTGGCATTAGCGACAGCCCCCAGATAACTGCCCGCGTGATAAAAATCGAGAATCGATGTCTCGGTATGCGGTGTTAAGAATTGCCAGTTGCTTGTCAAGCGCCATCGGCTAGCCCGACCCTCTTGGCATCCGGAAAGTGCGTTTTTACGCGTTCAATCTCGGCGGTAAAGCGGCGCAAGAAATCCGCCTTGCCATATTCAGGTGTGGCACCCAAATAAATGGTGTGTCGCCGTTCGCCTTTGGCATCATAAAAACTGAGCGTGCCCGCCATGGCTTCCCGCCAACCTTCCTTGCTCATGTGCATACAAGTGCCGTCCAAGCTGATGGCGATGGAGGCAATAGGCTGCTCAAAGTTGGGTAGGTCGTAATGCCACTGGGTTTCTTGTTGCCCGGCTATGCCCGCCACTTTTTGGGATAGGTTTTGTAAGAACGAGGTGGATATTTTTCGGCCTTGGCATTCCAGGAAATCCCGTTGGACTTCGAGAGCCGGGTTACAGGCCATTTTAATGCCAACCTGTTTGGCAAACCGGGGCGTTGAACTCCCTATGATGCGTGCAGATTGCTCCAAAGGGCAGAAGGTTTTTCCGCGTCCGTGGTGGTGATAAACATGCCGCGCACAGTGGATTTCACCATAAGGCGTTTGGTAAAATTTTTCTTACCTAACCTTGCTTCGCCAGGGCTTGCCCTCTATTTCAATCGCTTCACCTTGGGTGTCGAATTGCTTCAATGCTTCTTCAGTAGCGAGGCTGCCCGCCTCATTGACGGCCACCTGGATCGCTTCCTCACTGTCCAGCATCGAATCTTCAAGATCAACTGTGATCTCTATGATTAGCTTTTTTCCTTCTTTTCTTATAATTTTTGCGGTCATCTCTATTTTCTTAGGTTTTATGAGTTTCTGTTTAAGCTTCTATCTCAAAATATAGGAATAATGTCCATTTGTTTCTTTAGGTTGTCATAAAATTGAGGTCGCACCCGCGTGGATTGAAACCGCTGTAGAACCGCCGCCATACATAATCGGCGGGTCGCGCCCCGCGTGGGCGCGTGGATTGAAACATAAATCAACTTTGAGCTGTTGACCAGCACGGGGTCGCGCCCCGCGTGGGCGCGTGGATTGAAACTTTTTGAAATTAAAGGGTCTTTTATATTCCTGATTAGAAAGATTCTTCAGCTTGCCTAAGCCAAGTTGCTGGGCGCGGGCCGATGGACGCGGCGGCAACGAGGAGGCGCATGGGGAGTGTCTCAAGATGGAACCGTCGGTTGAAGCGGTAAGCAAATGCCGCCAAGTAACGGATGCCCTATTTGGCGAAGTCGAACGCATGGTAAGCACCACCGAAACTGGTCTTGAGGTTACCCAGTATCGTGTTGATCCAACTGAACCCTGGTAAGTCCTTGGGTTTACGGCCACCCACGACGATGGGCTGGTGTAGGCAGCCTGCATCAATGACACCGGAAAAACAGGCTAACCCATCGGAAATGATTTATGCCCCAGAGGGTACAACGCATCCGGGCATGAGGTCGTTCCTAGCCCATCCGGCTATCGCTTTGAGTGTAAAGCCTGGAACCGGTGCCAGTTTGATGTATAGGGGGTGGCCGGCGGTATCAAGCGAAACCGCGGCCACAAAGGGCGCCTTATTTTCGGAGCCACGTCCGGCGTTGCCGCCAGCCAGTTCCCCACCGGGATAGGCGTCGTCAATTTGAACTGGCCCGTCTAGCGGGTACAGTGCGTCCCGTTCTGCCATGGTTTGCATGAGCTTCTGTTGCATCAACCAAGCCGTGGGGTAACTAACGCCCAGGGCAAACGCATTTGACTTTTTAAATTAACAGACAATCAATCAGTTACATTTAAAAGTCAATTTATTTAGGCTTTTTTGTGATTTTATCCAATTGATTTTAAAGGCT
>JAUYEP010000111.1 GCA_030689765.1 Methylovulum sp. | reverse complement strand
TCAGCCATGCCGCCCATCGTAATGGGCTTACTGGGACAGTAACGCCGCTTTCCAACAATGCAACGATATGCAGCTATCCACAGTTCCTGCATGATAATCCATACCCGTTAGAGCTGAACTATGCCGAAATGGACGGCATAGCCGCCAGAGTCAATGCCCATATTGAAGTGGAAGCACCTACCGGCGTAGGTTTTTGCATGTATATCAAAAGGCCCTGCCTGGAAGCTGTCGGATTGTTTGACGACAAAGCCTTCGGCAAGGGCTATGGCGAAGAAAATGATTTCTGCCAAAAAGCCATTCAAAAAGGCTGGCGTAATATTATTGCCGCCGATGTTTTTGTCCGTCACTTAGGGGCGGCTTCTTTCCAGGGTGAAAAGGCCAAACGTGTCCAGATTGCCCTGAAGACTATAGACAAACGCTACCCGCGTTACAGAAATGAGATTGATGAATTCATAGCACGCGACCCTTTAAGAGAGGCCCGCTGCCATTTGGACTCGGCGAGATTGCAGCGCATGCGTAGGGAAAAAAATGTGCTTATCGTCTGCCATAACCGGGGTGGCGGTTCGGAAAGGCGCATGCAAGAAGACATTAGCGGCCTTACCCGCCAAGGCTATGGCGTTTTTACACTACGTCCGATGGCGAAAAAGCCGACCCATGCAATGCTGGGCCATCCGGCAATCAAATCGTTTCCTAATATCAATCCATTTGTACTTGCAGAACTAACGGCTTTAACAACCGCGTTGGAAGCCCTGAATATCACCGACGTTTATACTCACAGTTTGGTCGATTTTGAGCCTGAAGCGCCTGATTATATCGGTGCCATCATTAAATCATTAGGTTCAAAATGGAGCATAAATCTCCATGACTACAAGGTGATTTGCCCACGCATTAATTTAGCGGACGAAAACGGCTTGTATTGTGGCGAACCTGTTGAAGCGAAATGTAACCAATGCTTGAGCGACCGTGGCTCTGACTTCGGTGTATTGGATATTCATAAATGGCGGGCTATTCACCAGCGAGCATTAATGACCGCAGATCGGGTACTGGTTCCCGATCAGGACGTGGCCGACCGGTTGTCTGGTTATTTTTCTGAGGTAAACTTTGAAATATCACCCCATGAAGCTATTGATGCCACAAAAATTCAATGGCAAAAACCAAGGCTCCAGCCGGAAGAAAAGCTGAAGGTCTTGATTATAGGGGCTATTGGCAAACTGAAAGGCTTTCATGCTATTATTTCGTGCGCTAAACAGGCACGGCAAAATAATCTCCCCATAGAATTTATTGTCATGGGCTATACCATGAATGACAAGCTAATGGAGGACGCGGGTGTTTTGGTCACCGGCAAATACCAGGAGCACGAAGCACTGGAAAAGTTAACCAGCTTAGCCCCGCATGTCGCTTGGTTACCTTCCCTTTGGCCAGAAACTTATAGCTACACCTTTTCATTGGCATTGAAAGCGAATTTGCCCGTATTTGCCTTTGATATTGGCGCCATTGCCAGGCGTGCTAAAGAATCCGGTATGAGCGAGCTGTTAATGCCCCTGTCATGGGTCGATACGCCAGCAAAAATAAACCATCAATTTGAAATATTCAGAAAAGCCTGTGTCTCCACAAACAGCATTGAAGAAAAACGATAGAGAACAATATGCAAAATAAATTTTCAGCCATGCGCTTGTCGAAAAGCAGTTTTTTGGGCAAAAAAAAGAAGAGTATCGAAGGTTATATCGAACGTATTGACGACAATGAAATCCACGGCTGGGTTATTAATCATGAGCAGGAAACGTTGCAGCTTTCCCTGCGAATTGACGGCATTCATTACCCTATATCGCCTCTATGGCATGAGCGTGCAGACGTTGCGGCAAGTTTTGGTGACCAATTCATGCAATCAGGTTTCACCATTAAAATTCCGGGATCGGCAATGAGTGCCTTTCTTCTGGCACAGCAAAAAAATAGCCCCATTGATGTCCTTGCCAATAACATTGCCTTGATTAACAGAATCAAGCCCAACAATGTCGGTACTACGCTGACTAAATCGGGCATTTCAAAAAATACAAAAAATCAAAAGCTCATCGAAGGCAATGTCGAACATGTTTATAGTATCGAGGTTTCTGGCTGGGCAATTAACCGTGATAAAGAAGAGTTAAGTTTAGCCTTATCCATTGATGGCAAAGCCTACCCCGTTACACCGACTTGGCATGATCGCCCCGATGTTGCCGCAAATTTTGGCAGTGAATTTGTAAAATCTGGCTTTACCATTCAAGTGCCTGATGCCGTGGTTGATACGTTTTTGCAAGCCTGTCAAAATGACAATGAGGCAGATGATGCCACGGTCAAAATTAATACCAGTAAAACGGTTTCCATTGATGTCATCGCTAACGATGTTCCCTTACATAACAAGAAAAAACAAACCAATACAGTACTTGAGCTGCTACCGGCAAATTTCAGATTTACAACCGCCATTGACATCAATGCTGACCTTGGTGTCTATATCACCTCAAAAGATTTTCATAAGCTGCTGACGGGTCAGGTCTCTTGCCCGTTAAGTATCAGTCCCAGTGATGCCGTCAATGCAAATTTTTATCTTGAACTCGCCAAACGTAATTTAACCAGCCATAACACGGCGATAGCCAGAACGCTGCTAAAAATTTGCCTAAATTTTGAAAAACGCGCTGAATTTCTCGAATTATTAGGCAACACCTACTTCGAGCAAAAAGATTATGAATCTGCTGCCGCGCATTATGAAGCGGCGGCTGCAACCGGTGGCGTTCTCAGCAAATGGTTATTTTCAAATCTAGCGAATTGCCAAAAATCTTTATCACATTCTAAAGAGGTTGTTGAAACCATTATCAACGGAATAGAAAGCGTTCCCGAAGCGGCGGCGTTATATGACCGCTTGGATAGTGTTATCCAAGATTATTGGCTAAAGCAGCAAGGTATTCTGGAAGTCTTATCCATCACCAATAATCGAGACGCTTTAATTGCTAAAACGACCGAGGTTACCGGTTTTATTTACAACACTTACCTGCGTAGCTTTGGTGCCAAAAAGTCTCCAAAATCTCTGGGTAGCTGTAACCTTAATCGAATATTAATCGTCGGCGACATGCACATCCCGCAATGTGTCCGTTATCGAATTGACCAGAAAATTGAGCAACTGGAACTGGCCGAGAAGGAAGTGACGACAATCTCGTGGACTGATCTCGCCAATGAGCAAAATACGCTAGTATTTCATGATGTGGTTATTTTTTACCGCGTACCGGCAGAGCCACAGGTACTCAAGGCAATGGCGCAGGTTAATGCGACCGGCAAATTGTCGCTTTATGAAATCGACGATTTATTATTTGATCCTGCCTACCCCCCCGCGATAGAAACCTATGGCGGCTATCTGGGCTTGAATCTTTATATTCAAATCCTGAAGGGTATGGCATCGTTTAATTCAGCAGCACGCTACTGCCGGTTTGGTATCGCGTCCACCCAACCCCTAGCAGACAAACTGCAAACATTAGTTTTTGGTCAGCGCTGTTTTGTGCATCGCAACGGCATTGATTCAACAAATATTTTTAAACGAAAAGCACAAGCTTTAATAAGCAATAAGCCAACCCTTGATATTTTCTATGGTAGCGGCACGATGGCGCATAACAGTGACTTTAATGACCTCGCCTTGCCCGCCATCGCGCGTATTCTCGATGAATATGCCCATGCCGGATTAATGATCGTGGGTTATCTTAAGTTACCGGCTGAATTTTTAAAACGTTACACCGGACGGATTAAACAAATGCCGCCGGTTAAAAATATAAAAACCTATTGGACGTTATTAGAACGTGCCGACATTAATCTTGCCGTGCTGCATGATGATGAAATTAACGGCTGTAAAAGTGAACTAAAATGGTTTGAGGCAGCGTGTCTGGGTATTCCTTCAGTAATGAGCAGCACCGCCAATTACCGCGACATTATCCATCAAGGTGAAGATGGTTTAATGGCGGTAACCGAGGATGATTGGTATCACCATCTAAAAGCTTTGGTGGATCAACCTGAACTGCGCATGGCTATGGCAGAAAAAGCGATAGACAGAGTGCAAGCTGAATACAGCATTGAGGCGCTGTCGCGCAACATCAGTGACACCTTAGCGCAAGCCTTAAGCTGCGCTCAGGTTGAGCAATATGCGCAGCGCAAAAAAATCGCATTGGTCAATGTTTACTTTCCGCCTCAATCAATAGGCGGTGCTACTCGGGTTATTGCCGATAACTTTGATGTACTGCAAAAAAATTACCGTGATCAATTTGAGCTTTGCGTGTTTACCACCGATGCTGAACACAAAGCACCGCACCAGATGACCCTCTACAATCATCAGGGTGCTAGGGTATATCGTTCAACCATTCTGTGGCGCGAGCACATGGACTGGCATCCCTGTGATGACAAAATGGGCAAGTTATTTAGTGAATATTTACTTGCCGAACAGCCGGATCTTATCCACTTTCATTGTGTGCAACGATTGGGCGGTTCAGTTTTGGAAGCGGCGATTGAAGCAAAAATACCCTATATCGTTACCACCCATGATGCCTGGTGGATTTCTGATTATCAGTTCCTAGTCGATGCTGATAATAAAGTTTATCCAGAAGCGCATCCTGATCCTTATGAAGACTACATCCCCCCCAGCTTTACTACTTTAAGCGATTCTATCGAGCGCATTCTTTATCTTAAAGATTTGTTACATAAAGCTAGCGACGTGTTGACGGTATCCCACTCCTTCGCTGATATTTACCGCAAAAATGAATTGGCACAAATTCGAGTCAATAAAAACGGTCTCTCTGAAAGCATAGTCTGGCAACCCAAAGATACCCAATATACTGATAAGGTAGTCTGCGGACATGTCGGCGGCATGGCCGAGCATAAAGGCTATTTTTTATTAAAAAAGGCCATCACCAAACTGCAACCTAAAAATATCGAAATGTTAATCGTTGACCACTCACATGATGAAGGTTACCGACTTGAAACCCATTGGGGTAAAGTACCCGTCACCTTTATTGGCAGAGTCAGCCAAAAACGCATTGTCGAGCTTTATCGCCAAATTGACGTATTGTTCGCACCCTCGACGTGGCCAGAAAGTTATGGTTTGGTTACCCGCGAAGCTGCCGCTTGCGGTTGCTGGGTGGTTGCCAGCACTATGGGAGGCATAGGTGAAGATGTCCTTGAAGGGCAATCCGGTTTTGTTATAGAACCCACATTAGCCGCCATTACGGGCTGTTTGACAAAAATTGACAAAACCCCTGCCCTGTTTAAGGACAGGGCGTATACGCCGACACTCAGAAGCGTCACTGAACAAGTACATGAATTAGTAGAAATTTATCAACACAGGACTGTAAAAAATGACTAAGTTTGTTATCGGCATTGGTTCACAACGGGCGGGTTCTACGCTGTTATATACCATTCTTGAACATTGCACGCCCATCTATATGAACCCCGTCAAGGAGCTTCATTACTTTGATACCCTTTTCGGTGTGCGTCATGCTAGCGTGCTGCATAAGTTTTCGGTGAATCAGTTAAATAAAGATGTAGATAGAATTGTTAAGGCAAAAGAATTAGGTTTTCTAAACAGACGCTTTAAAAACTCATTACGCACCAATTTTTTACTGTCTACAAAAAAAGTCCAACAAATTAACTATATTGACCTTTTTAGACCCTGTGTACATAACAATAAATCGCTGGGTGAAATAACCCCAGAATATATGATTCTTCCGGTCAATGGCATTCAGGACATGGCTGAAACCATAGGCAACGATGCAAAAATAATTTTGCTTGCAAGAAACCCTGTCAAACGCTTTGTTTCTGCGTTTAAGCTATTAATGCACGGCAAAGGTGATTCTAATAAAGCCTTATTTGAAGAAGAAATGTTGAAACTGCTAACAACGCCAGGTCATGAGGAATGGTTAAGAGTTCAGGATGCCTTTAACAATTACGAATTAGCGCTTAATAATTATCAAAATGAGTTTAAAGAGGTACTGCTCATTACTTATGATGAATTATTTGGTGCCGTCGAAGAAACAGCTGAAATATTATCGGCTTTTTTAGAGTTGGAGGTGTCAGTGCCTAAATACAAAAAAATTGTTGAAACCAAAATTAACGCACTTGAGGAAACCAGCGATTTATCAGAAGAAACCTTGTCCTTGCTTCAGACAAGATATGCAGATAATCAAGCTTATCTGGATAAGGTCTTTGGTAAAGACGCTTGCGTTGCCTAATTAAAGGATCGTTATGATAGACAATCTGGTTATTGGTGCGGGGGCAATGAAAGCGGGCACGACTTGGCTTTACAAGCAACTCGACGTACATCCCAATATTCACTTTACGCCAGAAAAAGAAATTCATTACTTTTCATATAATGAAGAATGGGGTGATAAGCTCGATTCCAGAGATAGGAATAGACGGCTCAATAGAGCTATCAGGCGGGATTGTGCAGAAAAAGTAATCCAATGGTATAAGCATTATGCCCAACCCGGAGAACTCGATGATCAGTGGTATTGCAATCTATTTAACGGCGTACCGGATGATGTGTATTGTGCTGATTTCTCAAACCAATATTCCTTGCTTGAAGAAGAGTCCCTTGAGCAAATCAAAAAAGTAGCCAAAAATATCAAAGTAATCTATACATTACGCGAGCCATTGGAAAGATTATGGTCACATGTCAAATTTCACTACAAATTCAACGGTCAAGAAGACCGTGTTGACAATATCAGCATAAAAGCATTTAGAAGACTTATTGAACTATCCTGGTTTTGGAAAAATGCCGAATATGTTGCAAATTATGATCGATTAGTCAATGTTTTTGGAGAGAGCAACGTAAAACTGTTTTATTTAGAAGATTTTATTGCTTTACCGCAAAACTCCTTATGGTGTTTAGAAGATTTTTTGGCTATTCAACATATTGAATTCAAAGATGAAGCCGCAAAAAAGAAGGTCAATAAGACCAAAGAACTAGCTATGCCAAGCCAGTGGCAAAGAATCGCAATGATCAAGCTCAGACCCCAGTATCAAGCCCTTTCTGATCGTGGTTTAAGTCACCCATCATGGCACTGTTAGGTAATAATAGTGACGGCTCTGATAGGTCAAAATTTGAAGTAACCCGCAATAAATAACGCTTTCTCGGTCGCCACAGAACCGCAGATAAAATCTGTATAAAAGTGGCGGTTTATTTATTGCGAGTTACCTTATTATTTTTTAATTAAAAACTATAGGTTAACTATGTGTTTCAGTGCAAATATGTCGCTTGGGCTGGGTATCGCCGGATTTATCGCATCAGGGGTTACTTTCATGGATCGGGAGGAGCCGTTTTGGGTACGAACCGCCAGAGCGTATGCTATCTTCCATTTTTCATTAATGGAGCTAATACAATATTACGGCTATCCCGTTGCAGATCAATGCGGATACGGGACGAATTTGTTTTTAAGCCAGCTATCAACTTACCATATTAGCTTGCAAGCCTTAGCCATCATGCCCGCGTTAGCAACCTATTCATCTGACCGGACGGCGCTTAAAAAGGCCACTATAGTAGGGCTGTCATTAAGTTCATCGTTCCTGCTGTTTAGCTTTCTGCCGAATAGCTGGCAGTTTATAGACACAAAATTGTTCGACTTTAAACCGAATTTCATTGGTGAAATGATTTCCTGCCTACATAGCGGCAAATACCATATTGCTTATGCCATCTCCAGTGCTTATGGGTCATTAGTGACCCATGGTTCATTATTTGCGCTTGCGATTAGTGGATTTTTATGGAAAAACAACAAGAAAATCGCCCGTTATCATTTCGGTATGGCGATTATGACGCTGTTTGTGCCGCAATGGTTTTTTGGCGTTACCACAGGGGAAGCGGCAGCCATTTATTGCTTTTACTCAATCCCCATCACCGTTAGTTTTATGCCGGTATTCAAAAAGTTTTTTACGGCACAGGGGTATGATTTTCAATGTGACACCAATGTTGAACGTAACGCGTAAGGCTATAGGCCTGGCTGATTATCTAGCCGGTTGGGTTTATGCAAAATACAACCGGCAATACATTCATTACTTTTTTGAAATCATTACTCATTTAGATAAAATCCAGTAAGGGAGGCAGCACTAGCAAATGCTTTATTATGCAATTTTTGTATTTAATTCCTTAACCCATTCAATACATGGCTCATCAATTGGTGCAACATCTCTTCTTTTTTGTGCGATGGACTCGGCATACGCCAACAGCCAATTTTTTGCCAACTCTATTTCGGTTATGTAGTTTTCTTTTAATGATCTGCTAAAAATATCTTCAACCCACTCTTCGAAAGTTAGAATTTTTATATCAATTCCATATAGTTCCTTAGCTGAATCAAGTTTATTTCTGATTTCTTTGTTAATCGTAGGTGTCAGTGTTGTTACAAATCCCACTAAACCCACGGAGTTATGACCTGCCAGTTTTTCAATGACTTCATCAATTTCATCCCTTAAATACGCTTTACCGTATTTTGCATCCCAAGATTCGATTATATTCAGATCTTCAATTAACTCGATGTCGCCAATATTGCCATGTTTTTTATTTGCTGAACGCATTTGTGATAATGGTTTCAAGGTTATTAACCCCATAGATCCAGTATCAATAACAGCTTGCATCAATGCGTGCATACTTATTTCCATTAATCTTGCGGCATAATCAGAATCATTAATATGTGAGCGTATTACTCTCAATACTTGGCCTACATTTTCAATTTTATCTAAATACGAGTTAGTTGTTTCGAGCAGATTTGTAGCAATTATTTGAAACTGTTCAGCCTTATTAAAAAGGAGTGAAATAAAATACATTAATGAAGTTAATGGATCACCAATATTGGCTTCTAAGGATTCAACAACTGATAACCATTCATTTCTTGCGCCTCTCAATTGCGCTTTATATAGCCTCGAATAGGGATAGTTTTCTGCAAGGCTCCTTGTCATCATAAATCCATCAGCATTCAGTTTAACCAAATCATATTTTCGTAAAATAGGTGTTACATAATTTTTATCCAACACTCGCATCGATATCCCATCCCGCCATGAAAACGCATTGCTGCCTGAACCGCCTTTATGAAGTCGAATATTCTGCTCAGGACTTATAGACTTGATAGTTAATTGCATAACAGTCAAACCGATTAAAGCACGACCAACTTCACTGGTAACAGAATCTACTAATTTCTCAAGACATATTTTGGTGGCTGGATGTATTAAATCAATTTGAATCTCTTCAGAATTATCTTTTACGCGGATAATTATGGATTCAAGAAAACCTCCCTCAAATTGATCCTTGATTAACTTTGTTCTCTTTTTTGTCTCAGCTGATACAGGGCCTTCCCAAAAAACCTCTTTAGCCTGACCTGTAATCACATATTCTGACCTGTTTTCAAAGACCTTTAGGTAGTTTTCAAATTCATCTTTACCCATTTATTGCCTCATAATGCTGTTAATCGCTGTAAACTACGTTCGTTCAACGTTGGAAATTGATACGGTATTAAATAATAGTTTTCTTTTATCTGCTGATTTGTATTGCTGCTACGGATTTCAAAGCCAATCGTTTTCAGAATTTTTAAGGCTTCAATTAAATGGGTTGTATCAACATTATAGATTTCTGCAATATCACTAATATTTAGAGTTTTCCCAACACACTCGCCTCGTGTTACGCACGATACAACTTTCCAAAAAAAACCAGGTTCCACATCCTTTTTAGTTAGCTTAAAATCAAAATAAAACAATTGCTTATATTGATAATATCCAAAAAGCTGAACTAGATCATCTTTGTATATCAAAGTGTTTAGTTTCATTTCAAGAAATTTCCATAATGCGAGAATTGAAACAGGCCTTTTGTCATATGATATGAGCTGTATCTCTCCAGTATTGATAGTCTCTCTCTGAGTTGGAGACAATTTTATTAAAACCGAAAATATTTCCTCATTGATCTGTTGATTTGCACATTCAATTATCCATTTATCGTAATCAATAGAAAACTTGAAAGAAAACGGCGTTGATTTGTTCAAAGAGTCTTCAACTAACTGAAATTGATCTGTAAGCTTTAAATCACAACGTCCAGATTCTTTTTCATAAGTTACTGCTTTCGTATTTGAAAATTTTATATTTATAGATTGGGTCGCCTTTTTTTTATAAATAGCTGTTAAAGAGGATTTTCTTGCTCTAAAACCCAATTGTTCATTTTGTCTCAAATATTGAATCTTAAAAGGAAGCGTTACTTCAAATATCTGGTTCAAGATAGCTAACGCCATAATTCTCCCCATCTGTGGTGGGACTGAATTACCTATTTGATGAATAGCTGTTTGACGGTTTCCTGAAATATCATAATCATCTGGAAATGTTTGCAACCTCTTTAATTCTCCAAGCATAAACGGACGATTTTCCCAAGAAAACGGGCCTGTATATTGCCCGCCTTGTGCTTTGAGTGTTCTAATAGGAGTATTTGGATCAGCCTTATACAGATAATCAGAAAATTTTGATCGCCATCCAAAAATTGGTTTTGGATGTCCCATTTTTTCAGTATAGAAGCTGTAATTCAAACCTGGTGGTATATCATTTAAAAGATAACCATGTCTGCCGTTAATCCCAATTATACAATTGCTACCATCAATACCATGAACAGCTTTTCCGGCCTTGTAATAGGGTCTGTTATCAATGGAATCCGGCCCATGTGTGGGAGAAGGAAAGAGAAATTCGCAATCATCCCTTACGCCTACGATTATTAACCTTTCCCTATGCTGAGGTACGCCATAATCGGCTGTATCTAAAATCCTCCAATACAACTTATAACCAGCACTTTTAAATGCCTCTTGTATTAATGCCCAAGGTTCGCCTCCTTGGGCCCCAACAATTCGATATACGTTCTCAAATAGAAAAGCTTTAGGGCGTATTTGCTTTAAAATTCTTACATATTCCTGAAATAGTGTTCCTCTCTTATCATCAATTCCATTTACACCCGATGCCCGTGCGCCAGCAGCAGAAAAAGTTTGACATGGCGGGCCGCCAATAATGAAATCTATATCTTGTTCTACAGGTGTGTAATCACGAATATCCTTACACAAAATATTGCAGCCATAAAAACGTTTTCCTTTAGCTGAATTCAGAAGCAAAGAATCAGCAAATTTACTTTCAATTTCAACACATTCAAATATATCAAATCCCATATCATGAAATGCTATATCTAATCCACCACCTCCACTAAAGAGGCTTAGTGTTTTAATTTTGGCAATATTTTGAGATGTACACCAATTATGAAATGCTGTGCCAAAATTATCTGGCCACCCTGGCATTTCTTCCAGATTAAAAAAATCCATAGCATTCTGAAACCAGTTTTCAGGGGGCGGCATGGTTTCATCTAGCTCAAATAAGTTCATTTGTTGTTTCATAAAGTATTTTTTTGCATTACATAAATTATTGAACTAGCCAATACGCATTATTGCGTCATTGTTGAGCGAGTTGTAATTTACCCGCATGGGTCATACTCAGCAACATGATGACTGCCAGTCATGGCATCCACCGAGGGTGCAAATCACAAGACGAAGTTGTTTTGTACACATTCCTTAGAAGCTTTACGCTGAACACGCCTCTATGCGGAACGGATTTGCAACCCTATTCCAGTCGTCTTGACGCTAGTGTGGGCTTTAAATCACTTTTTTAGGGGGCATCCAAAAAAACGTTTTAGATAAAATCCAGTATGTGATGCTGGATTTTCAGATAGCTGCTTTGGTGTGCCTTCGGCAATCAGTGTGCCGCCACCATCGCCCCCTTCGGGTCCCATGTCGATAATCCAGTCCGCAGTTTTAATCACGTCCAGGTTATGCTCTATGACGATAACGGTGTTGCCGTGATCGCGCAAGGTATGCAATACCGTCAATAATTGCTTGATGTCATGAAAATGTAGGCCGGTGGTGGGTTCATCGAGGATATACAGCGTTTTGCCGGTGTCACGTTTGGAGAGTTCTTTCGCCAGTTTTACCCGTTGCGCTTCGCCGCCCGATAGCGTTGTCGCATTCTGGCCTAAGGTGATGTAGCTTAAGCCGACTTCTACCAGGGTTTGTAATTTCTTTGCCAAACTTGGCACCGCACTAAAAAATTCTGCGGCATCTTCGACAGTCATGTCCAGTATCTGGTTGATGGTCTTGCCTTTGTAACGGACTTCCAATGTTTCGCGGTTATAGCGTTTGCCGTTGCAGTTGTCACAATGCACAAAAATGTCGGGCAAAAAGTGCATTTCCACTTTAATCACGCCATCGCCTTTACAGGCTTCACAGCGGCCACCTTTGACGTTAAAGCTGAAGCGGCCTGGGGTGTATCCGCGTGACCTTGCTTCGGGCGTCGCAGAAAACAATTCGCGTATTGGCGTAAACAAGCCGGTGTAAGTTGCTGGATTTGAACGCGGTGTACGCCCTATCGGACTTTGGTTTATGTCAACGACTTTATCGAAGTGTTCCAGCCCTTCAATGCTATCGCAAACAGCCGGAATAACGCCGGCGCGGTTGATCAGGCGGGCGGCATGGCAATATAAGGTGTCATTCACTAGCGTGGATTTGCCCGAACCGGATACGCCGGTGACACAGGTTAATAAACCCACTGGAAAGGCAATATCGACATTTTTTAAATTATTGCCGTGTGCATTGCGGACAATAATTTGCCGGTCTTTATTGGCCTGTGTCACCGCTTCAGGTACGGCTATGCTGGTTTGCCCAGATAAATACTGTCCGGTCAATGAGTTTTTATTATTAACAATATCAGCCAATGAACCTTGAGCAATGATACGTCCGCCGTGTACACCCGCGCCAGGGCCTATATCGACGATATGATCCGCTGAACGTATTGCATCCTCGTCATGCTCGACGACAATCACGGTATTGCCCATATCCCGCAAACGAAACAAGGTGTTCAACAAACGCTGATTGTCGCGTTGATGCAAGCCTATCGACGGTTCATCCAGTACATACATCACACCAACCAAACCGGCGCCGATTTGACTGGCGAGACGTATGCGTTGCGCTTCGCCGCCAGACAACGTGTCTGCGCTACGGTTCAGCGTCAGATAATCCAGCCCGACATTAACCAGAAATTCCAGCCGTTCCCTGATTTCCTTAACGATTTTTAGCGCGATTTCACCGCGTTTGCCGGTTAAATTCAGTTCTGAAAAAAATGCCAGCGCTTTGCGGATAGGCAACCGGGTGAGCTGATGAATCGGCAAATCGTCGATAAACACATGCCGGGCACCGAGAGCCAGGCGTGCGCCTTCGCACACAGCACAGACTTTCTGGGATAAGTACTTAGCCAACTCGTCGCGCACCAATGCGGAATCGGTTTCATGGTAACGGCGTTCCATATTGGCAATGATGCCTTCAAACGGATGCTGTTTGGTTTTGACTATGCCGCTTGCGTTCGGGTATTTGAATTCGATGGTTTCTTTGCCACTGCCATACAAAATCACGTCTTGGATGGCTTTTGGCAATGCTGAAAATGGCACTTCCTGGTTAAAGCCATAATGCGCCGCTAATGAACAGATGATTTGATAATAATAGCCATTGCGCCTATCCCAACCACGGATTGCGCCGCCCGCCAGACTGAGGTCGGGGTTATGGATTATCAGTGCAGGATCAAAATGCTGCCGCACACCCAGACCATCACAACTGCTACAGGCACCTTTGGGGTTATTAAATGAAAATAGCCTCGGTTCCAGTTCGGTCAGGCTATAGCCGCAATGTGGGCAGGCATAGCGTTCGGAAAATAGCAGTTCAGTGCCGTCCCCTTCAAGGCTGGCGGCGATAGCGATGCCATCAGCAATCCGCAATGCCGTTTCAAACGATTCTGATAAACGTAGCGCAATGTCAGCACGGATTTTAAAACGGTCAACAATCACCTCGATGGTGTGTTTCTTTTTTAAATCCAGCGTCGGCGGCTCATCCAGATCATAGACAACCCCATCAATGCGGGCGCGGATAAAGCCTTGCGCCCGACAATCATCAAGCAACTGCAAATATTCGCCTTTGCGCTGATTAACGACGGGCGCCAACAACATCCAGCGCTGTTCTTGCGGTTGAAGAAGGACTTGATCGACCATCTGGCTAACGGTTTGCGCTTCCAGGGAGACCTGATGTTCAGGGCAGCGCGGCGACCCTGCACGGGCATACAGCAGACGCAAATAATCATAGATTTCAGTGATGGTGCCGACGGTGGAACGCGGATTATGTGATGTGGATTTTTGTTCGATGGAAATGGCGGGTGACAAGCCTTCGATATGATCGACATCCGGCTTTTCCATCATCGATAAAAACTGCCGTGCGTAAGCAGACAGTGATTCTACATAGCGCCGTTGCCCTTCGGCATAAATGGTGTCAAAAGCCAGCGATGATTTACCCGAACCGGACAGGCCGGTGATGACAATGAGTTTGTCCCTGGGCAAATCAAGATCAATATTTTTCAGATTATGCGTTCTGGCGCCGCGTATGCTGATCGTATCCATCGACGTGCGGACTTAGCGTTTATTTTTTATCGCCGGCGCAATCGGCACTAACCATTTGTTTAATTGTGCTAATTCGACGCCGATTAATCTGCCGGTTTGATGATACAAGGCGCTACGCGCTTTGAAATAACGGTAGCGGGCCAAGCGTTGTGCTTTGCGGGCTTCGGAAAGTTGTTTTTCTGCATTGAGGACATCGACAATAGTGGTCACACCCAACTCATAGCCTTTTTTCATCGCATCCCTGGATTTTTCACTGGCGGCAAGTTGGCGGTCGGTAGCTAAACTACGCGCAGGGGAAGTTGCCATATCCAGATAGGCGGCGCGGGTGAATTTTTCCAGCTCACGCCGTTTTTGTTCAAGCTGGGATTCGCTCAGTTTTTTGCGTGCCTGCGCTTCCCTGACCCGTGCGCTGGTGATGCCACCTTCGTAAATCGGGACGGTTGCTTGGAGAGCGGCTGTGCCAATATCGAAAGGCGGTGATTGTTGGTTATTGAAAGAGGTGTCACTGTAAACACCACTTAGTTGCAATTGAAGCGTTGGCAGATGTCCGGCGCGATAAGCAGAAATGCTTTGACGTGCCGCTTCAACGGCGTGCTTGAGCGCTTGCAATTCAGGATTGACTTGACCAGCCTGCTGCACCCAGGTATCGATACTGCCTTCCGGCGCAGGTTGCGTTGCTTCTAATTGTGCAGGCTGGATACTGGTGACGGCATCACCGGTCAATTCACGCAATTTTTCTAACGCAATACGCGCATCGTTGTCACTGTCAATCAAGTTAGTGCGCAGCGTTTCGGTGCGGGCCTGCAATTCATAAAGGTCGGTAATCATCGCCAATTGTCGCGCTTGCATTGCCTTGACCCGCTCAAGCTGCTTTTCAGTGGAACTTAACTCAGCGGCAATAATCTGGCTTTTATCGGCGGCTTCCAACGCATCCATGTAGCGTTCAATAAGGTCGGCAATCAGTTTTTGATGCGCGGCAAGCAGTTCTTCTTCGCCTTGAGAAGTAAGTGACTGCTGGCTTTTCATCAACAAATAGGCTTGCAGATCAAATAAGGGTTGCTGCAGATTGACGCTGGCACGGATACCTGGGTAATCCACTGTACCCACCCGGTCACTATGAAAACGGTTGAGCGAATAGTTACCCATGGCACTAATTTGCGGCAGTAATTTACCAAAACTCTGGTCTTCGCGGGCTTTGGCAATTTCCAGCGCATATTCGCTGCCATTGAGTTCGGGCGAGGCCAATACGGCACGCTCATAAAGCGACATCAAGTCATCAGTACCTGCCTGTGCAGATAAGCTGGAGGTCAGACCTAACAGTAAAAAGAGTGTGCGGCGCATCGGTTCAATCCTCTATTAGTGAACGGGCGAATATATTGCTGATAGGCTGCATCAGATATTCAAAAAAGGTGCGGTCGCCGGTGTTGATTAATACTTCGGCCGGCATACCAGGCAAGAGTATCAAGCCTCTTTCCTGTAAATCGCCCATGCCGGTTTTGTCAACCTCTACCCGCGCCAAGTAATAGCTGATCTGATTTTTTTCATCGGTGAGCCTATCCGCAGACAGGGCAATCAAACGGCCTTCAACCTTGGGTGTCACTGCACTTTTAAACGCACTGAAACGGATGCTGGTTGTTTGCCCGATATGCACACGGTCAATATCCATAGGCGACACTTGCGCTTCGACAATCAACTTTTCCTGTTGCGGAACAATATCCAGTATATGCCCGCCAGGTGGGATGACCGCGCCGATGGTGTGTACGGTTAAGCCCAGCACCATACCGGCTTCCGGCGCTTTAATGACGGTGCGGGTGACGGTATCGGCCAGCCATTGCGTTTTCTCGCGCAATTCGGAGAGTTCAGCTTGTACCTTGCTTAACTCGTCGATGACCTCACGCTGAAATTCTTTGTCAATTTGCAGAATTTTTAAAGCAATCTCACTAATTTGCGTTTGTGCGGTAGCGATGTTTGCGGTGAAATCACCTTCGTCGCCCTGCGCTTGCGCCAACCGCCGTTCCAATTCGGTAACGGTTTGTTTTTCAACATAACCTTCTTTAAGCATGGCGCGAAAGTCAGTCAAGTCTTTACTGAAAGAGCCTGCCAGACTGTTGCGGCTGGCTTTTTGCGCTTTTATGCCTTCGATCTTGGCAAGTAACTGTCTGCGCTGTTCTTTCAGGATTTCTATTTCACCATCACGGGAATGTTTGCGTATGGCGAAAGACTGATCCTGGACGCGAATATCTTCCAACGCACGCGGGTCGTTGCGCTCGTCAGTCAGCAGAGAGGGATAAGAGATCCTCGATTTGCCGTCCCGTTCTGCGATGAGCCTGGCTTCACGCGCCAAGGCCGAGAATAACTGCCCGCGCAATGTTCCCAATTGGGCGCGTGAGGACGTGTCTTCCAGCTCCATCAGCACTTGCCCTTTGGTGACGGTATCGCCATCACGGACATGAATGGCTTTGACTATTCCGCCTTCAAGATGCTGCACGGTTTTGCGGTAACCTTCGACGGTGACACTGCCCGGCGCTAACGCGGCGCTGCCTAACGGCGCCAATAAAGACCATGCGCCAAAAAAGCCAAACATCAGGATGACCATGAAATAACCGATGCGCCTGATGGGGGTGTCATCGGCAAAGCGGCTGATGTCAACAGTTTCGGCTTGTTTGCTGGCCTGTTTAGTAAATGGGTTCATGATTGTGTTCCTTGTGCTTGGGGCATGGCGGCCTGTTGCGGACGTTGGTTGAGTTTTGCCAGCACTTCATCACGCGGACCATCCAGAACCAGTAAGCCTTCGTTTAATACCATAATTCTGTCCACCAAACCTAAAATGCCCACGCGATGGGTGATGACGATAATCGTGCAGCCACGCTGTTTAAGACCGGACAAGGCAACCGCCAACGCCTGTTCGCCCTGATCATCAAGATTTGAATTGGGCTCGTCCAGTATGACCAGCACCGGATCGCCATAAAGCGCCCGCGCCAGACCCACACGCTGCCGTTGTCCGGCGGACAATGCACCGCCCGTACTGCCAATTTCGGTATCGTAACCTTGGGGAAGATGCAAAATCATGTCATGCACTCCCGCAGCTTGCGCGGCGGCGACAACCTTATTGGCATCCAGCTCGCCAAATCTGGCGATGTTGTCAGCTATCGAACCGTCGAACAACTCTACATCCTGCGGCAAATAGCCGATATGGGAACCGACGGTACTGCGGTCAAGATGCGCCACATCAGCGCCATCAAGCCGGATAGCGCCGCCGGCAGTCGGCCAGATCCCGAGCAATGCACGGGCAAGCGTTGATTTGCCAGACGCGCTAGCACCAATTAGCGCAACAAACGTCCCTGGCTCAATAGCAAAATTAAGCCCCTTGAGTACCGCCACTTTAGAACCTGGGGGGGCAACTACCGCTTGCTCAACGCGGATGGCACCTTTCGGTGCAGGTAAGGGCATGTGTTCTGCTTCGGGCGGGAACTGGGCCAATAAAGTATTAAGACGCTCATAAGCGGTACGCGCTGTTAAAAATTGCTTCCAGCTACCAATCATTAAATCGATAGGGGCTAGCGCACGGCCCAGCAAAATTGACCCGCCGATCATAAGCCCAGGGCTGATTTGCTTATCAATAGCCAACCAAGCACCTAATCCTAGCACCAGCGATTGTATGGTAAGCCGGTAGGTTTTTGATAATGCGGCAATCAATCCGGCCTTTTCGCTGGCAGTCGCCTGTAACATAATCAGCCGTTGCTGCTTGTCTTTCCAGCGGGACATTAAATCGGGCAGCATACCCAGCGCATGGACAACTTCGGCATTGCGTAAATTGCGGGCGGTAATATTGGAGCTTTCCACTGAAACCTTGTTCGCTTGCTCCAGATCATCATGTGTGGCTTTCTCATTCCAAATAGCAAGCAATATCAATAAGATAGCCGAAACAATGGCGACCAAGCCGAAAGTATAATGGAACAAAAACAGCAAGCCGATATACACGGGTAGCCACGGCGCATCGAAAAATGCAAACAAGCCGTTGCCGGTCAAAAATTGCCGCAACACCAGCAAATCACCCAAGGGCTGGGCGCTGGTTTTGCCACCACTGACCAGAGATTGCCGAAATAGCACCCGATAAAGCCGCTCGTTAAGCAAGACATCAAAACGGGCGCTTACACGGATTAATATTTGTGAACGCACCCATTCCAACGCGCCCAGCAGCGCAAACAGCACGACCGCCAGCAAGGTCAGCATGAGCAATGTCGAGGTACTGCTGCTGCCTAACACCCGATCATAGACTTGCATCATGTAAATGGACGGGAACAGCATCAGTAAATTGATGAACAAACTGAAAATAGCGGCTGACTGAAAGGATTGGCGACAAAGATGGATGGCTTGGGCGAGTTCTGAAGCAGGTAAACGCATAGTGGACTTCCTGGTTAATAAAAAACAAGCCTCGTGAGAGGCTCGCTGAGTGGCGCTTTACAACATGAGCGCCCAAATCAATACTGCACTGATATTTTGGTATCCGTTTATATGGGGATTATGGGCGCTAATGCAATCCCGTAAGATAAAAAAACCCGCCATGAAGGCATAAGTATCTACACAACTTTAATTGATTTTAAAACAATGTGTTATATGACATTCCTTGCAGATAATTGCTATATTTTTAGGTTTTTCTATCACAAAATCTGGCTTGAAACAGCAGTTATCTGTATGAAATAACG
>JAUYEP010000301.1 GCA_030689765.1 Methylovulum sp. | reverse complement strand
TGACATCATGCTGATATTGCCCGACACCGATGGCTTTCGGGTCAATTTTGACCAGTTCCGCGAGCGGGTCTTGCAAGCGCCTGGCGATAGAAACCGCGCCGCGTAGCGAAACATCCATAGCGGGGAATTCCTTGGCGGCAAGCGCAGATGCCGAATAAACTGATGCGCCAGCTTCGGACACGGTGACTTTGCTGAAATGCAATTCGCTGTGCCGTTTCATCACATCGGCAACCAGTTGGTCGGTTTCGCGTGAACCCGTGCCGTTGCCGATACTGACCAGATTGACCTGATGGCGTTGTATCAGTTTTGCCAGTGCCGCAATCGACCCGTCCCATTGTTTACGCGGGGGATGCGGATAAATGGTGTCGGTCGCCAGCACTTTGCCGGTGGCATCGACAACCGCGACCTTAACGCCTGTGCGTATGCCAGGGTCTAGCCCCATCGTGGCTTTAGCGCCCGCAGGCGCTGCCAGCAACAAGTCGCGTAAATTACTGGAAAACACGCGGATGGCTTCTTGCTCCGCAGCTTCCCGCAAGCGTTGTTTCAAATCCAGGTCTATGCGCGTGAACAGCTTGATTTTCCACGCGAAACGCGCCGTTTCCGCCAGCCACGCATCAGCGGGTTTAGCCAGGTCGGTCACCTTAAGATGCTGTGAGACAAACTGTATGCAACGCTCGTGCCCGTCTTTATCATCAGTGGCAGGTTTTAAATCCAATGCCAGCAAATCTTCATTGCGCCCGCGAAACAGCGCTAAAGCACGATGCGAAGGGATTTTGTTGACCGCTTCGCTGTAATCAAAATAGTCCTTGAATTTTTCCGCCTGCTGTTCTTTACCGGACAGGACGGTCGCATGAAGGCTACCGTTTTGCCAGACCCGTTCACGCAATTCAGCCAACAGCTCCGCCTGCTCGGAAAGCCGTTCCATAATAATTTGCCGTGCGCCTTCTAATGCGCTGGCGCTATCGGCAACGCCTTTGTCGCTGTCAATATATTGCGTAGCGATGTGTTCGGGAATTAAACTGCGGTCATCCAGCAAGGCATCCGCTAAAGGTTCCAACCCAGCTTCACGGGCAATCTGCGCCTTGGTGCGCCGTTTGGGTTTATAAGGCAAGTACAAATCTTCCAGCAACGTTTTGGTCTGTGCCTCATTAATCGCGGTCTCCAGTTCCGGCGTCAGTTTGCCTTGCGTCTGGATACTGTCCAGAATGCTTTTACGCCGTTCGTTAAGTTCGCGCAGATAACCCAAGCGTTCTTCCAGCAGCCGCAATTGGGTGTCATCCAGACCGCCGGTGATTTCCTTGCGGTAACGGGCAATAAACGGGACGCTCGCCCCTTCGTCCAGCAACAGGACAGCCGCGCTGACTTGTTTGATGTGTACAGATAATTCGTTGGCAATGCGCTCAATAACGTCCATTTTGTGTTTTATACGGTTTACGGTTTGAAAAAGTGGGGCATTGTAGCAGCCATGGGGCGTACCCTGCTAACCTGGCTGGGCAGGCCGTCATCAAGGGCGGCGCACGCCGATGAAGTGTTTATGCCAGTAATCGTTTTTAAGGCTGGATACCAGCACATGGCCTGTACGCTGGCTGGGTGCATGGATGAAATTGTCATTATTGACATAAATGCCCACATGCGAAAATGGCTGTCCGTTAGTGTTAAAAAACACCAAATCACCGGAATGCACAGCAGCTTTCGGAATTGAAGGTAGTGCCAACGCCATATCCTTAGCAGTACGCGGTAACGCTATACCCTGTTTTTTATAGACATGCCGGACAAAACCGCTGCAATCAAAACCTTCTTCGGGCGATTCCTTGCCATAACGGTAAGGGATGCCTTGCAAGCTTAACGCGTAACTGACAAGGCGCGGCTGGGCAGTAGGCTGTACAACCAGCGGTTTTATTTCAGGCGTACTGGCGCAACCCGTCACCAGCAGGATAGCCAATGCTAACATCAGGTGCATCAACTTGTGCCGATGGATTTGCATAACATAAAATGTTAGTGGTTTGTTCATCGAAATACCTTGCTGGTTTGAAACTTCCCCGTTCACGAGGGGGGCAATCCACCGGCCTCTATCTGTCGGTGGCTTTGTCATCCGACAGATGAGGTCGGCTGTGGATTGAAACATAAAACGTATTTAGGAAGCTGATGATAATCTTACAGCGTTTTCATTCTTCATTAAGGCTAGCCACTCAAGTTGGGACAGGTTAAGCCGTTCGTGGTGATCCTTCGGCTACGCTCAGGACTAAAGGCCTTGTCGAACCATGAACGGCTTAACCGCCCGTCCTTCGACAAGGCTCTCCTGAGCGTAGCCGAAGGGCTCAGGACGAACGGTTAAGCCTTGTCCGTACCCGACTTAAATTATTAACGACGAATAAAACCGCTGTAACTGCCACTCCCTTTAACGCTATTGCTAATATAAACAATTAACCTAGACTTAATGGGTAAAAATAGGCTCACAGTATAAATCAGTAATGTCTTTTTCAATCTAACCAAGGAAAAATTATGTCAACGTTTACATCAGGCGCCGATAACTGGCCGGGTACGCTTCTTAACGATAGTATAGATGCTTTGGGCGGCGACGATACGCTGGACGGCAATTTTGGCAATGACACATTGCTGGGTAATATTGGCAATGATCTCTTCGCAGGCGGTGGCGGTGCCGATATGCTTAAAGGCGGTGATGGTAATGACGTGCTGGATGGCGGCACCGAAAGCGACCAACTTTATGGTGATGCAGGCGATGACCTGATTCACGGTGGCACCGGTTTCGATACGCTTAACGGTGGCCTGGGCAGCGATTATCTTTTTGGCGGCACCGAAAGTGATAAGCTCTTCGGCGGTGCCGGTTCTGATATGCTGGATGGTGGTGACGGCAACGATAGCTTGGTTGATGCCGATAACACGACCCTTTATGGCACGGTAAGCACTGATCGGGACGAAATAATCGGTGGTCTTGGTAACGACGTGTTTTTTGGTGGCTACGACATCATGCGTGGCGACGACGGTAACGACAGCTTTAATGTCAAAAATCAGGGCACGGTTTATGGTGGCACAGGAAGCGACACCATCACCGTCACCAACACGAATGTTCTGTTACCGTCCTGGCTGGATGGCGGTTTCGGTAATGACAGCATTACAGCAGGCCCAGGCAATGACACGCTGTTTTCCGGTTACGGCAAGGATACCTTGATGGGCGGTGCCGGAAACGACAGTTATGTCGTCACCTTTGACAATTTTTATGATGATGCCGGCAATCCGGACACGGGGGCAGACACGATTATTGATGCTGCGGGTACGGATACCCTTTATTTCATCCGTGACTTTGCAGGCGATGGCCGCGACGATGATAAGGATGAGGCTGCCAAGGAACTCGATCCAGTCTTAAAATCAAATGATTACGATGTCACCATGCCAAACGATGTCGAAAATGCCGTGTTGGATGATCAAATCTATGTCACCAACCCGAATTCGTTGTCTTACACCATAGCCTGGCTGATAGGGAACAGTAAAGCTAACAACATCAAGGGCAGCAATCTATACGACATCCTGGACGGTGCAGCAGGCATTGACACGATTAATGGCGGCGACGGTAATGACACCATCTTTGCAGGGGAAGGCAAGGATGTCATAAATGGCGGTGCGGGAACTGATCTGGTCGCGTCACGCGGCGATTTTAATGTCGCCTCCGACAGCACCAGTGTTGAAACGATTGATCTGCTCGATTATCCAGCAGCCATTTCAGCCACAGGCACCAACGGCAATAACCTGCTCATAGGCAATAAATTCGCCAATAAACTGAATGGCGGCGGCGGTAACGATACGCTTGATGGCTGGTTTTATTCGCCAAGCTATGCCCCCGTAACTGACACACTTAAAACAACTGGCAATGATACCTTGACAGGCGGCTCCGGAGATGACCTCTATCGCATTGACTCCAGTGACGACAAAGTGATTGAGGCGGCTTCAACAGGCGGTATTGATACGGTCAACTTTACTGGAGCCATCGCTACCGATACTTATGTGCTGCCTAATGGTGTAGAAAACTTGCTCATGACCAACAACCTGAAAGAAGGTGATGGTAATAATCTGAATAACCGGATTACCGGCAATTCAGCCGCCAATACACTTAAAGGTGGATACGGCGATGATTTCCTGGATGGTGGTACTGGTGTTGACAATTTTGAAGGCGGCTATGGCGACGATACCTTTGTGGTCGATAGTGTCAGCGAGCCTATCAAGGAAAATTCAGGACAAGGTAACGATTGGGTGCAGTCTGCAACCATTAGCCTGGATTTAAATACCCCCAATTGGGGTGGGAGCATCGAAAATGCCAAAATCACGGGAACAACCGGCGGCGACCTGACGGGTAGCGCCACCAACAATAACCTGATCGGAAACGGGGGCGCTAATGTACTGGATGGACGTGACGGCAAGGACACGCTGGAAGGCGGTTTAGGCAACGATATTTATTACGTTGACACTTTAACCGACGCGTTGATAGAAGTTGCCAATTCAATCGATACTACAACAGGAAAAATCAAGGCAGGCTGGGTGGATACCATTCAAAGCAGCCTTGATTTTACATTGGCTTCTTTACCGAACTTTGAAGATCTGTCGCTCTCTCCCAGCTCACCGGCAAAAACCGCAACAGGTAACTCAAATGACAATCTTATCAAAGGCAACGAGCTGGCCAACACCTTGAACGGACTTGACGGCAACGATATCCTGGATGGCTCGGCTGGCCTCGATACTTTGGTGGGTGGTAAAGGCAATGACACCTATCGTCTTTCTAATGATGGCGATGTGATTGCCGAGTTGTCTGGGGCAACCGCAGGCATGGATACGATTGAAATTGAAAACACCTATTCACTGTCACTGGCCAGCCTTAGCAACAATGAAGAAAATTTAACCTTAAAAGGCATTAACCCAGTCGATGGTGCCGGTACCAGCGGTGACAACATGATTACCGGTAATTCGGCTATCAATACACTGAGCGGGCTGGCTGGCAATGACAAGCTGATAGGCAGCGAAGGGGCGGATACGCTGATAGGCGGCTTAGGTGCAGACACTTTGGATTTGACAGAATCCCAGGCCAGCAAAGATGTGGTTAAGGTTGCATCAGGTGATAGCCCCGCCAGCGTCAGCGAGGCAGACAAGGCCATCAAGTTTGCGCTGGCTTATGACACGCTGGATCTGCCAACTGCCCTGATCGCTGCAAACATAACGGCTGACGGTAAAGACATTGACGCCATTAAAAGCCACACCATAAGCGGCGGGATTATAAAGTTTGATGATGCCGACACCTATGCAAGCCCACTGTCGATCAACAGCACTAATCTGTCCAGTGCCATCGGTTATCTGAAAACCAATATCACTAACGGCTCAACAGTAGCCTTCCAGGTGACTAGCACGAGTCCTGATCTGACCGATATGTGGGTATTTCAGGATAGCGGCAACAACGACACTCTGATTGGCCTTGATATATTGGGCGTGGTGGCAACCAGCCTTTCTATAGGCTTTAGCAGCACAGCAATTCATCTCGCATAGGCTTGCGCCCTATTTTTTTCTGTCAACTTAAAG
>JAUYEP010000298.1 GCA_030689765.1 Methylovulum sp. | reverse complement strand
TGGCAACAAACTCCCCGTACCTTCAGCACCAGGGCCCGCAGGCAGCGGCACATTTGGCTTGTTTCAAGGCAATGCCTTTGATGTGAGCGCGATGTACTTGTTTCCGCAAAAAGTGGGTTACGGCAAAGTGCAACCTTATGGGCGTTACGTCAATAACATGGCGATTCATAGCCCTGACCAAGATGTCTTTGAAGGCGGTGTGAACTACATCATCGACGGTCACAACGCCCGTGTCTCTTTGAGTTATCAACGCTATTTGGCCAACGATCTGAACGGTATGACGCTCGGCTTCCAATGGCAAATCTAAGCCGCATTATTTAGGAATTTCACTATGAAAAACTATTTACAAGCCTGTAAAAAATTGGCGGCAACCGTTGCGGTTTCTGCCTTGATGTTCAGCACGGCTTATGCCGAAGACACGATTAAAGTCGGTGTGCTGCATTCTTTGTCCGGCACAATGGCTATCAGCGAAACCACGCTGAAAGACACCATGCTGATGCTGATAGACGAGCAAAATAAAAAAGGCGGTTTGCTGGGCAAAAAGCTCGAAGCCGTCGTCGTTGATCCTGCCTCCAACTGGCCTTTGTTCGCGGAAAAAGCCCGTGAACTGCTTACAAAAGATAAGGTATCAGCCATTTTCGGCTGCTGGACTTCCGTATCACGCAAATCGGTATTGCCGGTTATCGAAGAATTGAACGGCGTTTTGTTCTATCCCGTGCAATACGAGGGTGAAGAATCGTCCAAAAATGTTTTTTACACGGGTGCGGCCCCTAACCAGCAAGCCATCCCAGCCGTTGATTATTTGATGAACGATTTGGGTGTCAAACGTTGGGTATTGGCAGGTACTGACTATGTCTATCCCCGCACCACCAACAAAATCTTGGAAGCCTACCTAAAAGCCAAGAAAGTCAACAAGAAAGACATCATGATTAACTACACGCCGTTCGGTCATTCCGATTGGCAAAGCATCGTCGCCGACATCAAGAAATTCGGCTCGGCAGGCAAGAAAACTGCCGTGGTGTCCACGATCAACGGTGATGCCAACGTACCGTTCTACAAAGAACTGGGCAACCAGGGCGTATTGGCGGAAAACATCCCGGTCGTGGCCTTCTCAGTCGGTGAAGAGGAATTGTCAGGCATTGACACCAAGCCTTTGGTCGGGCATTTGGCGGCCTGGAACTATTTCATGAGCGTTGACACCACTAAAAACGCGGCTTTCATCAAACAATGGAAAGACTACATCAAAAACCCAAAACGGGTGACCAACGACCCAATGGAAGCGCATTACATTGGTTTCAATATGTGGGTGAAAGCGGTGGAAAAAGCGGGCACCACTGATCCTGGTGCGGTGCAAAAAGCCATTATTGGCGTGGAATATCCAAACTTGACCGGTGGTATGGCGAAAATGTTACCTAACCATCACATCAGCAAACCGGTGTTGATTGGCGAGATTCAGGATGATGGTCAATTTGTCACGGTCTGGCAAACCAACAAACTGGTCGATGGTGATGCCTGGTCGGATTTCTTGCCGGAAAGCAGGCCGATTATTGCTGATTGGACTGCACCTATCAGTTGCGGTAACTTCAACACCAAGACCAAGAAATGTTCTGGGCAAAACTATTGAAAATCGTAGGTTGGGTCGCCTAATGCGCCTACTGTTGGTAGCCCGATAGGGCGTAAGGCAACTCGCAATAAATATCCCCCCCTTTGTAAAGCATAAGTATCTACACAAGTTTATTTATTAAAAATCATAGTGTTAAATAAATAATC
>JAUYEP010000254.1 GCA_030689765.1 Methylovulum sp. | reverse complement strand
TCCGTTTCAGGAGGAAAAGTGTCACACCACCTGATCTTTTTTCATCATCATGCGGATGCCGCGTATTGCCTGGCGTGTCCGGTGTTCATTTTCAATCAGACCGAAACGGACATGATCGTCGCCGTACTGGCCGAAACCGATTCCTGGTGCTACGGCTACCTTGGCTTCCAATAACAGTTTTTTGGAGAATTCCAGTGAGCCCATGGCTTGATAGGCTTTTGGGATTTTCGCCCAAACGAACATCGTGGCTTTGGGCTTTTCAACCGGCCATCCGGCGGCCGTCAAACCATCACATAAAACGTCACGGCGTTTCCGGTACATGTCGGCTATTTCAGCCACGCATTCCTGCGGGCCTTCCAATGCGGCAATCGCGGCAATCTGTATCGGCGTAAATGTGCCGTAATCCAGATAAGATTTGATACGCGCCAAGGCAGAAACCAGCTCTTTATTGCCGCACATAAAGCCAACGCGCCAGCCCGGCATGTTGTAGCTTTTAGACATCGAGAAAAATTCTACGGCAATGTCTTTGGCGCCTTCGATTTGAAGGATGGATGGGGCGACGTAGCCATCAAATACAATATCGACGTAGGCTATGTCATGCACAACCCAGATATTGTGTTCTTTAGCGAGGGCAATTATTTTTTCGAAAAAATCCAGCTCGACACACTGGGCGGTCGGATTGCCCGGAAAATTAATGATCAGCATTTTTGGTTTGGGCCAGGATTCAATAATGGCTTTATGCAGCTCATCAAAGAAATCCACGCCGGGGATCAGCGGTACATGGCGCAAATCGGCGCCGGCAATCACGACGCCATAAGGATGGATCGGATACGCGGGATTCGGCACTAACACGACATCGCCGGGCCCCAAGGTTGCCAACGCCAGATGCGCCAGGCCTTCTTTAGAGCCGATGGTGACAATGGCTTCGGTTTCGGGGTTTAAATCAACATCAAAGCGCGTTTTATACCAGTTGCAAATCGCTTTGCGAAGGCGTGGGATGCCTTTGGACATTGAATAGCGATGCGTATCTTCACGTTGCGTCGCTTCTATCATTTTATCAACGATATGTTTGGGTGTGGGTTGATCGGGATTGCCCATGCCAAAATCGATAATGTCTTCGCCCGCAGCGCGTGCCTTGGCTTTCAGTTCGTTGACGATATTAAAAACGTAGGGGGGTAAGCGGCTTATTCTTTGAAATTGTTCCATTACAGCTCTTGAGCAACCAGTGGGTTTGAGGGGTTAAAAATAAAGGGTCTAAGGTACTGTTATAAAAATAATATGTCAAATGGGGTAGTCCCAAATCCCACCTAATGCAATGGAGACTGTGAAAGTATTTGTGAATATACATTATTCACCACGAAGATCACGAAGGACACGAAGAAAATGCTGTAAGGCGGATTCGCCGATAGAGACTGTGAAAGAATTGAATATCTGGAGTACAAACCTAGGTTTGTACTCCATATACAATATAAAAATCAATAGGTTGAAAAAATACAAATACAGTTTTTAGCTATTTTTTATAATACTTTCACAGTCTCGATAGGCAATCCGCCCAACGGGGCGCACCGATGGCGGTTTGCTGTCGCGAAACCGCCCTACGACTAATGCAATGGCAATGCAGCAACGTAAAATCAATATAAAGCCAATATCCCCAAACCCGCAGCCCTCGTTGGCCCTTCAGATTCCCGTCCCAGCTTCAGCCCGACAAAATCAAATAACCCAGTGTCTGCCAGTTGTGACGGCGCCACATTCTGAAGACTGGTAAAAATAGTTTCAAGACGTCCTGGATATTGTTTGTCCCAAGTTTTCAGCATGACTTTCATCGCCTGCCGTTGCAGGTTTTCCTGAGAACCACATAAGTTACAGGGGATAATTGGAAAGTCCCTGAAGGCGCAATAGCGTTCAATGTCTTTTTCCCTGCAATAAGCGAGCGGCCTGATGACAATATTTTTCTTGTCGTCGCTTAACAGTTTAGGCGGCATCGCTTTGAGCTTGCCGCCATAAAAAATATTCAGGAAAAACGTCTCAAGTATGTCGTCCCGATGATGGCCCAATGCGATTTTGGTTGCGCCAATTTCTTCGGCATAACCATATAAAGTGCCACGTCGCAAGCGCGAGCATAAGCTACAGGTTGTTTGTCCATCAGGAATCACACGCTTGACGACGCTATAGGTATCTTTTTCAATTATATGATAAGGCACACCGATGGATTCAAGATACTGTGGCAAAACATGCCCGGGAAACCCGGGTTGTTTCTGGTCCAGATTAACGGCTATCAATTCAAAATCGACAGGTGCGGTTTTCTGCAGATTTATCAAGATATCCAGCAAGGTATAAGAATCCTTACCGCCTGATAGACACATCATGATTTTATCGCCGTGTTCGATCATGTTGTAGTCAGCAATGGCATCGCCGACATAATGGCGTAGACGTTTCTGTAATTTGTTGAACTGGGTTCTGGATTTTTGGATGGGACCTGACATGGTTGGCAATAGTTTTGAGGTAAAAAGGAAACCGAGGAGGGTTGATCTTCGCTGTCGCTAAGATCAGCCAAGTAGGGTGGGCACATGCTTTTCGTGCCCACGCGAAACAAATCCGCAATGTAAACGGTGGGCAAAACCGCCTGCCCACCCTACCTGGCTAAAAAGAAGTTTTTGATCGATTGAATTTTTAGCGCAAAAACCAACAGCGCATTTATCCGTTATAACGCTGAAAAATTAAGGTGGCGTTAGTGCCGCCAAAACCAAAACTGTTCGACATCATGGTGTTTAAGGTAATGTTATCCTGACGTTGGCGGACAATGGGCATACCTTCTGCTGCCGGATCAAGCTGCGTGATGTTGGCTGACACGCTCAAAAAGTTTTCTGCCATCATCAGCAATGAATAGATCGCTTCATTAACACCTGCCGCACCAAGGGCATGTCCGGTCAATGACTTTGTTGAACTGACCCAAGGCATATTCTCAAGGTCAAATACGGTACGCAATGCACCTAATTCTTTGGTGTCACCCACTGGAGTCCCAGTGCCGTGGGCATTAATATAATCAATCTTGTCATGCACGGTTGCCATCGCTTGCTGCATACAGCGCACTGCACCTTCGCCGGACGGCTGCACCATATCGTAACCATCTGATGTCGCACCGTAACCGACCAGTTCTGCATAAATTTTAGCGCCCCGTGCCTTGGCGTGTTCCAGCTCTTCAATCACTAAAACACCACCACCGCCGGAAATGACAAAACCATCGCGCGTTTCGTCATAAGGTCTGGATGCTGTTGTCGGCGTGCCGTTATATTTTGATGACATGGCGCCCATCGCGTCAAACAACACAGACATCGTCCAATGCACTTCCTCGCCACCGCCGGCAAACACGACATCCTGTTTACCCATCTGGATCAGCTCCATTGCATGACCAATACAGTGGGCGCTAGTGGCGCAAGCTGATGTAATTGAGTAGTTGACACCCTTGATTTTATAAGGCGTGGCAAGACAGGCCGTATTCGTGCTGGACATTGTTCTGGGCACACGGTAAGGGCCTACCTGTTTGATGCCCTTTTCCCTTAGGATGTCAGCCGCTTCTACCAGATTGGACGTTGAAGGCCCGCCGGAGCCCATGACCAGTCCAGTCCTTACGTTCGATACGTCTTGTCCTTCGAGGCCGGAATCATCTATGGCCTGCTGCATTGCGATATAATTGAACGCCGCACCATCCCCCATAAAACGTTTTGTTTTACGGTCTATAAACGCATCCAGGTCTATATTGACTGCACCATGAATCTGGCTACGAAAACCCAATTCTTTATAGATGTCCGCAAAAACGATGCCTGAGCGGCCTTCTCTCAGAGATTCAATAACCTCTGCCTGGTTGTTGCCAATGCTGGAAACAATGCCTAAACCGGTCACCACGACTCTTTTCATTATTAATAGCCCCTAGAAATCTTTTGTAGACGTAAACAAACCAACCCGTAAGTCAGTCGCTTCATAAATAACTTTGCCATCAACTTCCATAGTGGCGTCAGCAATACCCATCACCAGCTTGCGTATGATGACCCGCTTTAAGTTAATGCGATAAATCACTTTTTTAGCTGTCGGTAAAACTTGTCCTGTGAATTTTACCTCACCGACACCCAATGCGCGGCCTTTTCCAGGGCCACCCATCCAACACAAATAAAAACCAACCAGTTGCCACATGGCATCAAGTCCAAGGCATCCCGGCATGACCGGATCGCCTTGAAAATGGCAGGCAAAAAACCATAAGTCAGGCGTAATATCCAGTTCAGCAATGATTTCCCCTTTACCGTATAAGCCGCCTTCATCAGTAATCAGGGTGATACGGTCCATCATTAGCATGTTTGGTAGCGGCAATTGCGCGTTTTTTGGCCCATAGAGTTCACCCCTCCCGGACATCAATAATTCTTCACGCGTAAAACTATGCTGTTTCTCCATACTGTCTATTTACCTTGAGTTATTTTTATAATTGAACCGTTTATTATCCAACAGAGAGTGAGAAAAATCAGCTCAAATTTTAACGGTGCGGCACGTCATGTAACAGATTTTTCATTTTCAGTGTTTGGGTCAAATCCGTTGGCTGTAAATCCATTAGCTGTAAAGCTTGCTGATAAATAATAGCGTAAGAAAAAACCGACGCGATATATTTTCTAGTTTCTTTGTAAGGCACTGTTTCTATCCAAATATCGGCAGGCACATCCCTGTCAACCGGTAACCATTTCATAACCCGATAAGGCCCCGCATTATAAGCGGCAATTGCTAATGCAAAATGACCATTAAACTGGTTTAGTAGTTTTTTAAAAAAATAACTGCCTTGCCGGATATTCACGTCAGGATTAAACAGGCCCACATCTGATGGTAAGGCTTCATTCATTTCATGGGCTATTTGCCGGCTGGTCGCAGGCATCACCTGCATTAATCCCCTCGCACCAGCAGGCGAGACGGCCTGTTTATCGAGCATACTTTCCTGACGGATCAGTCCGAAAATAATCGCCGGATTAAGTGCTTGCCGGTACGCATTACGACGGACTTCAGCCAGATACCGGATCGGAAAGCGCAAGCCCAAATCATCCCAGTAATCCGCTTTTACCAGCGTGATAATGGCCTGTTGATCCCATTGCCAAAGCTGTGCGAGTTTAGCTGCAATCATGAGTTGCTGTTTCGGTAATTTGTTGATGGCATACCACCACTGTCTTCGGGCTTCCAGGTCTCTGTCCAGCGCGTTAAATTCACGGACTACCTTAAAATCAGTTTCTTGTGCTAAAGCTTCAAGTTGATAAGCGCTCAAAGGAACGGGTTTATCCGCCAGATTATAAGGTTTCTCAACCACATCAGCGGCTAAAAAACCGTAATAACTCCTGTCCAGAGCGAGCTTCTGGTAAATCGTTTGAGCCGCCATCCTGTTGCCTGCGGCTTCCAAAGACCTGGCAAGCCAATATTGCCAGCCTGGTTCTTGCTGTTGCTGCGCAGTCAATCCCGCCAGCGCATCAGCGACATGCTGCCAATTGCGCTCCAGCAGGGCTGCCCTGGTTTTCCATTCCCGCACAATGTCATCCACAAGCAATAACTGATTTAGGCGATGATAAGCCCTGCTATCCTGCTGGAAGGCCAGCGCCAAGGCAAGTGTGCGGTCAACGTCTTGGGCGGTTTGTTGATCAATCGTAAACTCGTGTTTTCGACCGTCCCATATCTGAATCGCTAAATCCAGATCCGATTTGGCAACCCGCCCTACACCATACGCAAAAATACGCCCTGTTTGTGCTGCCTTGCCAATCCGGAACCCGTCATCTTTAATCAATAGGGGCTTTTTATGAACTTGCAGCCAAACATCGGCACTGTTTTGATCGGCTTTACCGAGAAACCGGTGTATATAGCCAGCCAAAGTGACATTATCTTTTTTTAACGCCAGCTCAAAGCGTTGCCAAATTAACTCGCGGGTAAAATAAGGCGATAGGGTCAACGCAAAAAATAGCGGATCACACGCCTTGGGTTGTTCATAACCGACCGTCCACAAACGTTTTGCTTCGCCCAACGCCTGCTGCTTATTGCCTGTGTTATACAAACCCCAATAAAACTGGCATTCAAGAGTGATGTCGCCACTGGCCTCATAGTACCGGACAAACTCATGCCAGCGGTCATGATCGGCAAGGTAGGCCAGCCATTTGTCCCTTAACAATCCGGCATAACGGCTGTCTTTATAGCGCAATAAAAAAAACTGCACCTTGTCCGTTTGGTGCAGATTATTTTTTAGCCATTGATACTGCAGATAAGGATAAAGCGGGTAACTGGTCAAGGTGCGGCTGAGGTCTAAAAAAGCGGCCTCATTGCCTTGCTCCAATAAGCTTTCGGCACGCAAAAAATCCTGCCGCTGCTGTTCCTGCACATTGCCAAATACGGCTGATGACAAAACCATCAGGCCCGCTATCCACAAAACGCCATACCAGGAATTAAGGATGCCATGCCTAATGACTGCCCCCCTGAAATTCCATACTTGAATAGAAGCGGCAATATAATAAGTCATAGTCAAGTGTCATGATGCCTTCAAAAGGGTCGCCATTTTAAACTTTTTTATCAGGAAATGCGCCATCAATTGAAGGCATTGCCCTGTCCTTCGGCGATTTGGGCGAGGTATAAACTGTCGAAAAAAAATCCAAGCAAGAAATATAATGTAGGGGCGATTTCAATCGCCCTCGGCGAATGAATTCGCCCCTACTTTCAACACAAACTTAGTCATGCC
>JAUYEP010000243.1 GCA_030689765.1 Methylovulum sp. | reverse complement strand
AATTCATCGACAAAATCTTCCATTAATAACGGACTGGTGCGTTTACATTGACTGGAAGGAACAACATAACCACGAACCAGCCCCGTGATAGAGGCTAAAACCTGTTGTAGGTTTTTATCACCTGCGTAATGCAGGTCAAAGGCTTGGTCTCTGAAAAGATGGTGACGAATACAGTTTTGGCTGATGTAAAGCGGTGTTTTTTGAAAATCTATATCCGTCGCTTCCTTTTTATATTTATAACCTGTGCCATCCTTTTCTCTACCCGTTAAATTGGTATAGCCACGCAATTTCGGCAGCGTGTGATTATCAACCGTTTTACCACCATCTCCTGTTAAAGTTGTCGGGCCATTCCAATTCACTACGCCATGACCGAGAGCTGTAATTTTGAAATCAACGCTTTTAATGCCTGTTACCTTGCTCATATCTTTTTCCTGTGTTGTTGTGTAATGTAATCGTGTTATTCAAACCAGTCTTCTAATCGTAAGCTCACAATCCGAGAAAATTCTTTAGTATTATGCGTGACTAAGGTGGCTTGATTGGCTAACGCTGTACCCGCAATCAATATATCTAAAGGGCCAATAGGTGTTCCTGCCTTTTCCAATGTGGCTCTAATCCTAGCAGTAATTTCAGCTTCTTTTTCTGAAAATGGCAAAACCCGCACAACCGTGAGCAATTCATTTAACTGAGTTCTGCGTTTTTCAGGCGATGTTGATTTAGCAATACCAACTTCAAGTTCATACAAAACAACGGCTGGCAGGACAATTTCATACGGAGGTAAACTAAATAAATGCGTGGCAACATTACCCATGCCCTTAAAAAAATAAATCACCGTATTTGTATCTAATGCGTACATTAAAACTCTTCCCTTAAAACATCGCACCCTTCGCCAGTGCGTAACTCTTCTGCAAAAGGAATATCTTGCCATGCGCCAGCCAAAGCCTTGACGGAATCGGGCCATGCGGTGACGGTTTTTTCATCAATAATACGTTTTAACCATTGCTGAGTAGTCAGCCCTGCGGTTTTAGCCGCCGTGTTAATTTTAGCCTCAGTTGTTTCGTCTATTTCTACTATTAGTTGTTTCATGTTTGCCTCTGTACAAGTTGACACCGCTACTTGGTTTCGGTTGAAAGTTTATTGATTGCTATTGCACCAATGGACTGATTAATTCCTATCGCATAGTAAATTGCGTAAGAATGCGGTTGTTCTTCGACTTTTTTCAAATCATCTGGCACATAGCTTAAATAAATAGGTGTTTCTGGCTCTTTAGATTTTTTAAGATAGACTCTATCTTTATATTTTGTCGTTGCCTTAACACCATAATTTTTATCTTCTATGATGCTGTGATGCTTTTTAGCCATAAAATCTAATACATTTTTCTCACTATCACCATAACCTAAAATTTCTCTTACCGATAAAGTAAAAGATTCATTTTCACAAGCATATTCATTCGGAAACTCCTCTTTTCCATTATTGATATTCAAAACTGCCATCTGCACAAAACGACTATTGCCGCGTAAGGAATTGTTTTTAATTCCCACGCTACCTTTTAAAAGTTTTGGCTTATTGGGAAAAGAGATAGGGTCTATAATATTCGCCTCTATTGCTTTAACGCTTTCTTTTAATGCCGTGATTAAATCTTGCTCAATCGCCTTGATGCTACTCTCATCTTCATAAAATTCTTGATAAATTTCATATACATTTGCAATCGTGGTAATCCCATCTTCGGGTAGTTTTCTTTGTAAAAAATCAAACCATGCTTTAGTGCTTCGCAAACAATAAAGGGAGTGAAGGAATTTAGCATTACCTAATACTTTGCCAGTTTTTACATTTTCACTCATAGCGGAAAGATAAATATTGGGCTGATTATTTTCGCCAAATCTATCTAATCGACCCATCCGTTGTAGCCAATTTTCCGCGTTAGTAAACTCGGTTATCATCTTGTCGCAAGTAATGTTTAAGGATGCTTGAACAATAGGCCCTGAACGCAAAACGTCATAATCCCTAACACCACACTTTTTAAATGAATTAAAGACTTTATCAAATAACGCTTTCCTATCTGATGGTTTAAATTTTGAATGGATTAAGATGGCTTTTTCATTATTCTGGTTTTTAATAAAACTTTTTTGAGCAGTAATCGCAGTATTGCTAATCACAAAGGTATTTTTTGATTGTGTCGCATAAAGTGGATTATTGTCATCTTCGGTTTTTTCATCAAAATCGATAAATTCAATTTTATATTGACTTTGATTAAAACTTTTAATAGTTACAATATCGTTTATTGCTAGTAACTTATTGATAAAATAAAAATTAGGCGTGGCCGATACTAATAAGGCATTAGCTCTTTTATCTTGTAATTTTTTACATTCGACTAATTCGGCAAATAATAAGTTAAATCCATCTTGAGGAATGTACTCGTGATATTCATCAAAGACCACATGGGCGTTCATAAATTGGACTAAGCCAGTGACCTTTGTATGAGTGGTAATCGTATTAATGACTTGGTCAATTGTGGTTAAAACAATCTCACCTGAAAACTCTTGTCCTTCAGGAGTTGGCACTTCTTTTCCTTGTTGATAAAGCGTTTTAAATTCGCCAGTGCAAATTTCTATCTTAGTATTTGGCAAATATTCATTGCTGGTTAAGTCATTCGCTAAACCTTGGCAAACTTGCACCCTTGGGCATACCCATATTATTTTTCTAGCATGAGTATTTACCGCCCATTCCAAGGCAATTTTAGTCTTACCACAACCCGCAGGGCCATTTAGTACAACAACGCCAATTTCTTCATCGGATAATTGTTGAGCTGCAACTTTTTGTTGCTCATTTCTATCGCTATTTGAAGACTCGTTATTAAAACCTTGCAAGCAGGCTTTAATATCCGTAATTAACCCACGCTCAGTCAATAAAGCATCTGCTACTAATTCGTCTAATGTATTTTGTTCAATATACTCTTCTAATATTTCAGAACTCACTGCTGATACCAGCCTATCAGCAGTGACTACAACCGCTCGCACAATATTGTTTTTAGCATTTATTTTTACATCCGTTTGATAACCGTCGACATTCTCAATTAAGCCATAGCTTTTATAATCAGGTAAAAAAATTCGCAACGCACTCAAATTATCTGTATCTGCCTGTTTAAGCACACAACCAAGTTTTAAATCTAAATTATAATTTTCACTTATTGCATTGATTGAAGAAATTAGTCTGTGTATTACTGGCGATAAACTATTAATAGATTTGTCTTTTAATACTTCAATCAGCTTATTGTAAATAATTTCTAATTTTGTAAATTCTTCTTTTCTAATCGGTTTCGCATGATGCCAATAAATTGTATGTTGAACTAATTTCTTGTTTGCTGAATTAGTAACAGAGGTATCATTTTTATCGTCAAACAAATAATAAAGCAGTAAGGATATTTCATTATGTCGCGGATGTTTTTCAAAAGAAAAGTCACCTTTATCAATATGCTGTCCTTCTTCTGGAATTTCATTAATTAATTTTTTTTTCGTTGTATCTAAAATCCAGTTTTGAAAGCCAGGGTCAATTTTACCCATATCATGCCAACATCCTGCTACAAATGCGGCTTTAGCTAGTTTGTCATCATCGACTAATTGCTTGCATAATAAATAAGCGGTATAACCCACTGCAAATAAATGTTGATCTAGCGGTTGTTTTTTGGTGTTTGCATAATAGTTTTCAATATTCACGTCTATTTCATCCATTTTGAGTACATTTATTTGATTGGTATAGTTCACAGGAACAATCCCCTGCGGATTAAAGCTATCTTGTTTTCCCACTACCCATAATAATTCACTGCGGCTACGGCCACGAATCCAATGGCAAGCCACGGCGGTGTTTTTGGTGGCGGTTTTGCGTAAGAGGGTTTTGACGGCAATCAGGCCGTCTTCGGTGATGACGGTTTGCCAGGTGTTGTCGCCGATGCGGTTGGCGAAGGCATCGAGGACGCGGCGGGTGCGGGTTAGGGCTTTCTTTTGGCATTGGCTGATGAAGGTGACCATCATGGTTGCGGTTCCTGTAAGGCGGCTTGCTTAACCTGCTCAAACATGAAATCTAGGGCTTTGTGTTCGGTGAATTTTTGCAGGAGTTGTTGGCGGAATTCTTGTTCACCCAT
>JAUYEP010000241.1 GCA_030689765.1 Methylovulum sp. | reverse complement strand
CCGTAATGCGTTAGATCATGGCATAGAGCTACCGGAACAACGGGAATCTCAAGGAAAACCGGCACAAGGCACGGTTCATCTGAACGCTTATCATGATTCCGGTCATATCGTGATTCAGATTGCCGATGACGGTGCGGGCCTGAATGCTGACAAAATTCTCGCCAAAGCGTTAGCTGATGGTTTTGTCACGGCTGACCAGCAGTTGACGCGGCAGGAAGTATTTAATTTGATATTTGAGGCGGGGCTCAGCACCAAAGAACTGCTAAGCAATTTATCAGGCCGTGGCGTGGGCATGGATGTAGTGCGCAGAAACATTGAAATCTTGCGTGGCTCGGTTAGTCTTGACAGTATCGAAGGCCAAGGCACTACGGTAACGGTCCGACTGCCGTTAACGCTCGCCATTATTGACGGCTTTATGGTTGAGACTGAAAACGAGCGTTACATTATTCCTCTCAGCATGATTGAAGAATGCGTTGAAATGAACCCGGCTGAATGGGAAATCGATACTATTCAACACTATATCAATTTGCGTGGCGAAGTGTTGCCTTATTTAAGATTGGGGGATTATTTCCATAACCGTTCCCGGCATCTTGGCAATGACCACAGGGAAAGTCTGGTGGTCGTGCGGTTTGGTCAAGCCAAAGTGGGTCTGGTTGTTGATCACTTGCATGGCGAACACCAAACCGTCATTAAGCCATTGGGTAAGCTCTTTGAGCAACTGCAAGGCATTAGCGGCGCTACGGTGTTGGGCAATGGTGATGTTGCGTTGATACTGGATGTGCAGGCGTTAATTCAGCATGCCATCAAAAAAAGAGGCCCCCATGTTTACGCTGCAACACATTAAATTCAGTTATAAAATTGCGTTGCTTTCGCTGGTCCCTTTGTTGGGTCTGATTATTGTTGCCAGTACGTCGATAATAAATCAGTATAAAGAAGTCCAATCATTTCAAAAAGTCATTCCACTCGCTGATTTTTCTATTTATGCCGCTGCCTTCGTGCATGAGTTACAAAAAGAACGCGGCATGTCAGCAGGCTATCTGGGCAGCAACGGCAAGCATTTTAAGCAAGAACTCAAAGACCAACGTTCACTGACTGACAAAAAGCGTATTGAATTAAACCGCTTTCTCGAACAAGCCAATATTAACGTGTCCCAGCAGTACACGGTGTTATTGAAGCAGGCGTTGGACAAACTTAATAGTCTCGATGACATTCGCCGGGGCGTAACCGAAATGACGTTGTCGGCAAAAGATGCCATAGGTTTTTATAGCGAGGTCAACGGCTTATTCCTGGATATTATTGCGCTTGTACCCGCATTGAGTTCGAATGCCATTATGCAGGCAAAATTGGCGGCGTATGCCAATTTCAGCCGGAGCAAAGAGCAGGCCGGTATTGAACGGGCGCTATTGGCGAATACGTTTGCGCTGGATAATTTTGCCACCGGCATGTATGAAAAATTCATCATGCTATTGACCAAACAAGCAACCTATCTGGATGTTTTTTTAGCTTTCGCACAACCTGAGCAAGCCTCCTATTATCGCCAACAGATGACAGGCGCTATTGTTGATGCTACCGGTAATATGCGCCAGGTAGCACTCAGTAAGGGAACTCAAGGGCATTTTGGTATTGATAGCCAATACTGGTTCAGAATGCAGACCGGTAAAATAAATGCTTTAAAAAACATAGAAGATTATCTGGCCCAGGACATTGCTTATAGCGCCCAAACCTTCAAAAACGATACCCAAACCCAACTGGCTATCAGTGCCTTTATCTCCTGTTTCATCACCCTCTTTTCTGGGGCGCTATTTTTTGTATTGCGGCGCGACATTGCCAATCAATTAGGCGGCGAACCACAATATGTCCAAAAAATAGCTGATACGATTGCGCAGGGACATTTAAATCAGCGGCTTTCTGTCGATATGAAAAATGTCGGAATATTTGCTGCAGTTGTGACCATGCAAAAGCGTTTAGCGGATGTCATTTATGCGATTAGCATCATTTCGCAACAAATATCACAGGCCTCCTGCGAAGTCAGTGACGCCGCCCAATCATTAAGCCAAAATGCCTCCGAACAAGCCGCCAGTATTGAGCAAACCAGCGCGTCAATAGAACAGTTAACGGCTACTGTGGCGCAAAACTTTGAGCGTGCCAGCGCCACCGAAAAAATTGCCGTCAGTACCGCGCAAGCAGCGGTTAAAGGCGAGCAGGCCGTTAAGGAAACCGTGCTGGCGATGAAACAAATAGCCGCTAAAATCAGCGTTATTGAAGACATTGCGTACAAAACGAATTTACTGTCACTTAATGCGGCGATTGAAGCGGCTTCTGCAGGTGCGCATGGTAAAGGGTTTGCCGTGGTTGCCGGCGAAGTGCGTAAGCTGGCGGAAAGTAGCCGGCTTACTGCAGCAGAAATCAAGCAGTTGACCGGCGATAGCGTGGACATTGCCCAAAAAGCAGGTCAATTGATTGCCGGTTTAGTGCCAGAAATAAGCAAAACCGCGCAACTCGTCCAGGAAATCAGTGCCGCATCCAAAGAACAGGCCATTGGTATCGGACAAATCAATGGCTCGATGATGCAGTTGGACAAAGCGACCCAACAGAATGCTGCCGCCTCTGAACAATTGGCGGCAACCTCAGAAGAACTCAGCGGGCAAGCTGAACAATTGCAACAAGCGGTTGCTTTTTTTAAACTGGAGAATTAAACCATGCCAATATTGACATTTTTAGTAACTACTCAGCCCCATCGTTCCCACGTTCCGCGTGGGAATGCAGTCTGCGACGCTCCGCGTCGCGTGAAACCGGCGGACGGCTGCGGTTTGCCTGTCCAAGGTTACGGGACGCGGAGCGTCCCGACATGCATTCCCACGCGGAGCGTGGGAACGATAGGTATTGTTTTTATGGGCTGAGTAGTTACCATTTTTAAGCGTTTTAAAAAAGGGCAACATATGATTAATTTAGCAATTGAAGGTAAACGCACGGACACTGCATTAGCCGCAGCTGATCAGTTCCAGCAGTATTTGACGTTTCTTGTCGGGAAGGATAATTTTGGCATCAATATCCTTGATGTTAAGGAAATAATTGAAATCAATAACATCACCAGGATACCGAAAACTCCTGACTATATTCGCGGTGTCATCAATCTGCGCGGTAATGTCGTGCCCGTCATTGACCTTTCGGCAAGGCTCGACCGCCAGCGCAGTGAAATTACCAAACTGAGCTGCATTGTGTTGGTTGAGGTTGATGTGCATGGCGAAGGGCAAGTGATCGGTGCGTTAGTCGATCAGGTTAATGAAATTCTCGATATAGCCGATGCCAATATTCTGCCTGCACCGGATTTTGGCGCCGATATGCGCACTGATTTTATTCAGGCGATGGGGCGGGTGGATGATAATTTTATTATTTTACTGGCCATTAACCGTATCCTGTCGATTGATGAACTCTCGCAGTTACAACGCGTTGCCAGTTCCCAAGCCAATATTGCCATGAGCGACGAAACCCCTAACTTTAAAAAACTGGATAAATCAGATGAGTATTAATGACTTAAGCGTAAAAACTAAAATTTTAAGCGGGGCAATGCTGCTGGTCCTGATAACCGTGGTGTTTGGCGCATTGGCCCAACGCTATATGAGTCAAGTCGCTGATTCACTGTTCGGCATTACCGACAATAACGCCAAAGCGGTTGAATATGCGACCGGTGTTGAACGCATGGCGTTGGCAACGATTATGGAAGAAAAAAATTACCTGTTATTTGAAAAGGATGAGATTCATCAGCGCGCCGAAGATAATGTAAAGGCATTGTTCGGTTTTTTGGATAAAGTTAATGAAATCGCCAAGAAGTACGGCAATACCCGCTTGCTCGACCAGTCCAGTACAGCACGGAAAGACACGACGCGTTACGCGGAAGAGTACCGCAAAGGCGTTGCCGTATTAAAGGACAATAAACAAATGGTACAAATCATGGCTGAGAAAGGTGCCGCCGTTACCGGTGCTGCGCAACAATTTATAGACATGCAAAAAACGGCGTATAACGACGCCTTTGCCAAAGGCGCTGATGCAAAAGCATTGGATGCCTATGTACAACGCTACATCGTGGTGACCGACATTCGCGCCAAGGCCAACCGGATTACTCGCTTTGAGAAAGAAGAAGTTAACTACAAAGACCGGGTCGCGTGGAATCAAATGGTTATTTTATTGCCCGAGTTAGTGCGATTGTATGATGACCTGCAAAAAATCACTACCGCTTCAGAGCAGCTTAAACTGATTGAAGATGCCCGGAAAGCAACGGCTGAATATCAGCTGGCTGCCCAGAACTGGATTAAAAATGATGATGAACTTAAAGCTATTCTGGGGCGTATGCAGGAATACGGCCAAACGGTTATCCAGCAGGCCCAGGAAGCCGAAAACGCGGGCTATCAGCAACTTGAAGTGGCGCGTAATGAGGCCGAAACCCTGGTAAAAGAAGCCAATACCATTATTATCGTCACGATTGCCATTGCCATTTTATTCGGTGTATTGATTGCGCTGTTCCTGGCGTCATTAATCACCAAACCTATCATTAAAGGTGTTGCTTTTGCCCAAACGCTGGCTAAAGGCGATTTGACAACGACGCTTGATGTCAATCAAAAAGATGAAATAGGTATGTTAGCGCTCGCACTGCAATCTATGAGCCAGAGTTTTAAAGAGGTTGTCCAGGGTGTGCGCACCAATGCCGATAGCATGGCCAGCGCATCAGCAGAAATTAGCGCGACGGCACAAACCCTTAGCCAATCAGCCATTGAGCAGGCATCGGGTGTTGAAGAAACCAGCGCTTCAGTCCAGGAGCTGAATGCCTCGGTTCAGCAAAATGTTGAAAATGCTAAGGTGACCAATAACATGGCTAACACCTCGGCGAAAGATGCCGCCACCGGTGGTGAAGCCGTTAAACGTACCGTGAGCGCGATGAAGCAAATTGCCAGCAAGATTGGTTTAATTGAAGACATTGCCTATAAAACCAACCTGCTGTCATTAAATGCTGCGATTGAGGCTGCCCGCGCCGGTGAGCATGGCAAAGGTTTTACCGTGGTTGCCGCTGAAGTACGCAAACTGGCTGAAAACAGCAGG
>JAUYEP010000240.1 GCA_030689765.1 Methylovulum sp. | reverse complement strand
GCCTAACATGTCGCTCAAAGGGACCTGCCGCCCGTTGGCGGTTTTGAAGGTTGGTTATTTATCAAGCTTTGGGGCTTCGTTTATCTTCCGTAAGCGGCACGCCCCTTAGCTTTACGTTAGGCCGCGTTAATCCGATTGGCGCAGCATAATTAAACCCAACCGCCTGCTTAAATTCGAGGGCCATAAGTAAGAATGGCCGAGGAATGCCAGTCTACCGTACTCAATAGATAGGTGTGTCGTTATGAGTTTACGAGTTTTTCAGCCATCCCACTTGCTGGAGCCTTACGTTACGGCGATTTGGGACTATGACGATTTATTGGACGGTGATAACTTGGCACTTTCGATTCTGCCAGATACAGCAACATATTTATGTTTTTTATATGCCGACTTACTGACTACTGCGCACAAGGAACGGATTTATACAACCCGTAGCGGACTCGCCGGTTTCCAAAGTTTCCGAAGCGATCTTGGTGCTTTAGGGAAAGTATCTGGGGTTTCTGCGCGCCTTACTCCTTGGGGGTTAAATGTATTTTGTCGCGGCGTTGTAAGAGATTGCGCTGAAAGGAGGGTGGACTGCCGAGATATTTTCCCTAAATATTTGATAGAAGAAATTGAAGATAAATTGTCTGTTATAAGAACCGCCAGTGAGCGTGTCCAATGCGTCGAGCATTTCTTGCTTTCGATTTTGAATCGGAACAATGAGGACTTGCTGATTCAAACGGCGTGCAAGGAGTTAGATAAATCCAGCGGAAGTTATCCTATTTCGATGCTCGCCCGAACTCTCGGCTTAACTGAACGCACATTTGAACGCCGATTCCAAGTTCATATTGGCACTACACCTAAAAAATATGCTCGTATAGTACGTTTGCGGAACGCGATTTTCCAGCGTAAAAAACTTTCAAATTGGGCGGATGTAGCATACGCAGCAGGTTACTACGATCAAAGCCACATGATTAACGATTTCCAAGAGCTTTATGGAATGCCACCAGAATCCATTTATCCTCAAATGGAAGCTTCCCAGACCATACAGTTTTCTGGATTATTGAATTTATATCGAGCCTGACATTAAGCCAATTATTTCATTGTTCGATGAAAGCGCTTAGATTGTTCCACTTTTGCTTGTCGGTTTTTTCCAATACAAACAGTTGATCGTTTTGCTAAAGTACGCTGGACAGGTCGTCAAAAAGCTCACTGTCGATTGCAGTCATTGTAGATCGGGAGAAGAGATCAGCACGGCACTGCCACCAAAGTATTTATTTAATTACAAAAAAGTGATTTAGGAGATGCCAGTGATTACTAAGCAACCAATTACAAAAAAGCTAAATGTGCCCGCAGATGTAGTTTGGGGAGCAATCCGTAAAATAGGAAGACTCGATGTCTGGTTTTCGTTCATTGAGACATGCAGAGTAGAAGGTGATGGAGCGGGTGCATTGCGATATATGACCGTAGCAGGCGGTGGTAATATAAAAGACACTATCGAAGAGATCGATGACATAAACATGAGACTGATATATCTTCGACCATTATCTCCATTCCCCGTAACCTACTACAAAGGGACGGTCGAAGTCTTTAAGTCTTATGATGGTTTGGGAGTTGTAGTTTGGACTATTGATTTCGAGTCGCAGCCTGAAGATGCTGCATCAGTAGCAGAGCTAGTGCGCGGTGCTATAAGCGAAGGTATTGAAGGCATGGAAAAAGACCTCCAACTCAATCTTCCAACATTGGCCTAACAGGGCGCTCAACCGGAGCGCGGTTACAATGCGGTTTTATTTTTCAGCTTTCCGTGCCGCGCCCGGTTAGCTTTGCGTTAGGCGTTCTGGGGTGAAAGTTGTCGGTTTCGGCTTGCCTTCGTGGGCTTTAGTGTGGCGGGCAGTTTTTTGGTTTGGTTTGGGCTTGCGTTGCAAGTTTGCAGCTTGGGTGTGTTTTTGCGGGCATCGGCTAGTTCGGTGGGGTTACACAGTCGGATGCGTTTGCGTCATGCGCGGTGTGGCTTGGGGGCTGTTATCCGTCTTGGGTGCGCCGCGCACGACGCAAGCCGCAGGTTCGGTGTTCGTCAGCGTCCGGTGCATGATTTAGCTTTTTTGTCCGTGTCGGTTTAAGCTTCGGTGCGTTACCCTGCCTAACATGGCGGTCAAAGGGATTTAGGGTTTCGCCGACCTGGTGCGGTTTTGAAGTTTTATTTTTTTCAAGGTTCAGTGGCTTCGTTAATCTTCTGTGATCGGCACGCCCATTACCTTTACGTTAGCGCTATTCATCAAGGATACTCACATGCAACACGTTTTAATCATTCATGAGGTCGAAGCTTATTCGGCATGGAAAGCAGTATTTGATCAAGCGGCGGATATTAGAAAACGCGCCGGAGAAATCAGCTACCAGTTGTTGCGCTATGACAACGATGCAAACAACATCGTCCACTTCTCGGAGTGGTCCTCACTGGAAAACGCCCGACGCTTCTTCGAGTCTCCAGAATTGGTGGAAATCAGAAGAAAGGCTGGTGTAAAAGCGCCTGAATTTATCTACCTGAAAGAGATAGAACGTGGCGTACTATAGCCCTAACCCGTCGTTCGAGAGGGACGCCGCAAAAGCGCGGCGCCCCTCAACTTTACGTTAGGCTTTCTGGGGTGAAAGTTGTTGGTTTCGGTTTGCCTTCGTGGGCTTTAGTGTGGCGGGCAGTTTTTTGGTTTGGTTCGGGCTTGCGTTGCAAGTTTGCAGCTTGGGTGTGTTTTTGCGGGCATCGGCTAGTTCGGTGGGGTTGCACAGTCGGATGCGTTTGCGTCATGCGCGGGGGAAACTTGGGTAGCGATTATGTGACTTGGGTT
>JAUYEP010000231.1 GCA_030689765.1 Methylovulum sp. | reverse complement strand
CTTTAGCAAAGGGGGATTGAGGGGGATTTGAGTATATAAAATCGCCTCGTCGGTCATATTGATATATTCCCTGACGGCGGTATTGCCGTAGGAATGACCGGCGCCATCTTGGCGCTCTTTAAACAAGCCAAGAAAAGGAATATCTTTTTCTTCGCGTACACTCAGGGCTTTTTGATGCCACTCGGTGGCGCTGGCGGCAATATCGGCATAACGCACGCCGCCAACAGACGCATGTATATTCGGGAAGTAAGCCGTTAATTTCGGCTCATCGGTATCGATATAATTGGATTCAAAAAACTCGCCGCCAATATAACTTTCAACAGTACACAAGCCGAATTTTCCCATCGTTTTCATCAGGGATTTTTCCGCGCCTTTCTGGAATTTATCGAGGATTTTTTGTTGCTCCGTTGCTGTGTAATGGCTGATGACACGGTTATGTACGCTGATGGGGCAGATGGCGGATGCGCCAAATCCGAGAATGGTTGCAATATCGTGCGGACTCGCGGCCTGTCCGGTCTCTGCAATCAATGAGGAATTGAAACGTAGACCCTGTTTGACGAGTTGCTGGTTGGCGGCGGCAATCATCAGCAGCGCCGGAATGGCGGCTTTGTTTTGGCTGATGGCGATGTCGCTTAAAATAATGATGCCGGTGTTGTTTTTTGCGGCCTGTTCAACTTGCCCGCAAACGGCTAATAAAGCCTGCTCCAGATTGTTTTCGTTTTGCTGGGCATCCGTAAAATCGGGCGTGTACAGCATCTCCAGTGTTACCGTGCTGACGGCGGATTGTTGGCGGATTTGCTCCAGTTGGGTGCGTTGCAGGATGGGCGTTTCGATAACCAGTTGCTTGCTGTTGTCATCGGAAAAATTGGGTTTTGCGCCCAGCGCGACGCGCAAGGTCATGCCGTCGCTTTCGCGTATTGAATCCAGCGGTGGATTGGTGACTTGTGCAAAACGCTGGCTGAAATAACGCGACATGCCGCCTTCCGCGCTGGATAAGGCATTAGGCGCAATGCCGTAACCCATCGCCGAGACCTTTTCCATGCCTGTTGTCAGCATGGGGTCAAGCAGGAATTTGAAGCTTTCCTGATTTAGCGAATAGGCGGTATGTTGCTGGTCTATGTTGAAGGCGTGGTCGTTATTTAGTTCGGACAATCCGACTTTCGGCAGTCCGCTAAGATGCACACAACGTTGCTGAAGCAAGGCTTGGTAATTTTTTTCGCCGGCCAGACGCGCCATGACTTGATGGCTGTTGTAGGTTCCGCCGGTGCTGTGGTCAAAATACAGCATACCGCCCGCTTCAATACGGCCACGCTTCAGGATGTCTTTAGGGGGAAAGTCGATTTGTCCTGCTTCCGACATGACGGCAAGATACTCGCCGGTTTCGACTGAGCGCAACGGGCGTAAACCCAAACGGTCCAGACGTGCGCCGACACGGATGCCATCATAAAAAATCAACGCCGCAGGCCCGTCGTTTTTTTCTTCATAGAGGCTGAAATATTCCAGCATGGCGCGGACTTGCGGCGATAAGGTCGTGTCATTTTCCCAGGCAGGCGGCATCATTGCCAGTACGGCGGTAACGATGTCCATATTGTCTTCGTTGATACGGCGGGACAGGGTTTGGTCCAAACGGCCCGAATCGGATTGGCCGCAAGGGAAAATGACATGTTTGTTATTTTGGCGGGCAATGGCGCTTTCGCTTAAACGGTTTTTCTTGTCGGTGTTCAATTCACCGTTGTGCGCCATATAGCGGAAAGGTTGCGCCATAATCGTCGCGGGCGCGGTGTTCGTCGAAAAACGGGTATGGAAAAATAAGGTGCTGATCTCGTGGTCGGTGTCATACAAGTCTTTGAAATACGGGATGACTTCAAACGAATTGAGACGGCCTTTGTAAACCTGGGTGCGCGAACTCATCGACAACGGATAAAAGCCGTCCAGTTCAGGACGGGTAAAGCCTTCCACTTCAATATCCAGCAAGGTCTTCTGGATGTGTTTTTCAAACGCATCATGCGTTGCACCTTTCAAATAGTCTGGGCGGCCGAACACGCACTGTTTGATCGGAAACTGGGCTTTTAATGCCGCAGCATTCAGGACATCATTATCGACAGGAATAATGCGCCAGACAATAACCGACAAACCTGCGGTTTTAAAATGACGCTCAACCAGTTCCTGTGCTGCGCTGTCGTAGTGGTCATGATCTTGCGGGAAAAAGAAATTGGCAACGCCAAAGCCACCCCGTTCAAGTGTGGCTATTCCGGTGATTTTGCGGAAGAATTTAAGGGATAAATCAATGTTGACGCCGGCGCCGTCACCAATGCCTTCCGCGCTCATGCCGCCGCGATGCGGGATGGTGCATAAGGCTTCATGGGATTTGACCAACAGGTCGTGAGTTTGTAGGCTTTGCTTGTGGGTGATAAAACCTACGCCACAACTGTCCTGCGAGAGTCCCACGTCATAAAGCAGGGGGTTCTTGATTGCCGTGCGGGGATTTTTATTCATTGATACAGCCCGTTCTTCCAGTTATGCCATTATCAGAATTGATAGGGTGCGGCGTTTAGTGTCGTTTTTTGTGGTAATGCGTGTTAGAGTCAATATAAAACCCAGCCGTTAAAAAACAACGGATTTTTCAGCTAAATTTCATTTAGCGAAACCCGATAATTGTAATACAGTCGGGATTATCTGTCACATTGCCCGCGTGTTTTTTCGTGCAGTTTATGACAATTTAGATTACTTGATGGCAGAAATTATGAAAGAAATTTTTGATGTGGTTGTTGTGGGGGGTGGCATGGTGGGTGCTGCGGTGGCGTGTGGCTTGGGCGGCAGCACGCTGAAAGTGGCGGTTTTAGAGAGTTCACCGCCATTGCCGTTTTCAGGCGACCAAGCCCATGACTTAAGGGTTTCAGCACTCAGTATCGCGTCAAAAAATATCATGGAAACGGTCGGTGCCTGGGATGGGGTTGTCAATCGCCGCTATTGCCCGTTTCGGCGTATGCGGGTCTGGGAAACTACGGGGGATACTGAGTTTTGCAGCGATGATATTAATTATCCTGAATTGGGTTATATCGTCGAGAATAGGGTTACGCAACTGGCCTTGCTGGAACGTTTGCAAGCTTTTGATAATATTGAACTGATCTGCCCAGCTACTATCATTAAAATTAATTATTGCGTAGGTAAGTCTAGCGAGGTAGAGCTAGGTGATGGCAGGATTTTGACGGCGAAAGTTTTGGTTGCTGCTGATGGCGGTCAATCCAGAGTCCGACAAACGGTGGGCTTGGGTGTCACGAGTTGGGATTATGAACAACATGCTCTGGTGATTTATATTGAAACAGCTTACAGCCAGCAAGATATAACCTGGCAACGCTTTGTTCCCAGCGGGCCGCAGGCATTTTTGCCGTTGACTGGACATTACGGGTCGATCGTCTGGTATAACTCGCCAGATGAGGTGGGCCGGTTAAGCGCCTTGCCCTATGGCGCATTGAAAGATGAGCTGGTTGCCGCATTCCCTGACTGTCTGGGTGAAGTCAATCAGGTGCTGGGTGCAGTCAGTTTCCCGCTGAGGCGTCAACATGCGCAGCATTACGTTAAATACGGCGTGGCTTTGGTCGGCGATGCGGCGCATACCATTAACCCATTGGCAGGGCAGGGCGTTAATATCGGTTTGCTGGATGCGGCAGCGTTGTCTGAGGTGTTGATCGAAGCGGTTGGTGAAGGGCTTGAAATTGCTGATTTGGCGGTGTTAAAACGCTATGAGCAAATGCGCCGTACTGAGAATTTAAAAATGATGACGGTTATGGATATTTTCTATCACGCCTTTAGTAACGACATATTGCCGGTAAAAATTTTACGCAACTTTGGCTTAGGGTTGGCTGAACGGATTTTGCCCGTCAAAAATAAAGTGATGCGGGGCGCAATGGGGCTGGAAGGCCAATTGCCCAAACTTGCATTGGGCAAGAAGATTATAAATCAGGCGCCTACCTAGTACCCAGTTATCCTTTTAATGTCGGGTAAAGTTTTTCCTGATTAGCAAGATGCTTCAGCTGACAGACGATAGACTGGAGTCCTGAGCTTGCTCTGGCTGTTTGAAGGCTCAAAGCGAGCTTTGAACTCCAGTATCTTTGAGCCTAGCTGAAGCATCTTGCTAATCAGGAAGTTTTTTCAATTTTACCCAGGCATCTTCAGAACGTGTTTTAAAAGCTTTTACCATCAAGTCCCCGTAGATCAAATTGATCACGACAATATAGAGAAAGCCCCGCTGGATTCCACCACGACAACCAACAATAGCCCCATTGTTTCGGTCAGAATTGGCGTTTTCATCCTTGAATCTTTTTGCCCGTCATAGCCTTTTCGCCAGTCAAGGCTGTGGTTTTTACGCCTTGACTATCTATACTGGTGGTGCTGGATTTCTCCCTCGCCTGGGGGCTTGCGCTATTTATGCCCTAGAGATATAAAGGTATGCCGGAATGACGGTACTTTTAAGTCCAACTCGACTGGATCATGACTGGACTTGTGTATGATGACGAGCAATACCC